>JBDNDI010000032.1:0-13887 GCA_046719195.1 Spirochaetales bacterium
TGGTTCGGCTGCCCTTACCGCGGTTATTCTCTTTAGTGCCTTTCAGGAACAGAGCGGACTTTCTGCTATTGATTTAACCCATGCACCGGTATTGGTAGGAGTGTTCCTGGGTGCCGTTATCCCTTATATTTTTTCTTCTCTTTCTATGATGGCCATCGGAAAGGCTGCCTATGCCATGATCGAAGAAGTACGGCGACAGTTTAGGGAACGTCCAGGAATTCTCCAGTTTACCGAAGAGCCCGACTATAGAAGATGTATTGGTATTTCTACCCATGCTGCCTTGAAAAAAATGGTTCTTCCGGGAATTATTGCAGTTGGTACACCCGTTGCTGTGGGTTTCTTTGGGGGAGTGGAAATGCTAGCAGGTTTACTGGTGGGAGTAACGGTTTCCGGAGTTATTCTAGCTACCTTCCTTTCTAACACCGGAGGAGCCTGGGACAATGCAAAAAAAATGATTGAATCAGGCCTGCATGGGGGCAAAGGATCTGAAGCCCATAAAGCGGCAGTGGTAGGAGATACGGTTGGAGACCCATTTAAAGATACAGCGGGTCCTTCTTTGAATATCCTTATTAAATTAATGGCCATCGTATCTTTAGTTTTAGTACCTTTCTTTTCATAACCTATCGGGAGAATGTATATGGAATATCAAACCCACCTTTACATGATCTGTTATCCAAATCCATCCCTTGTTGCTTCCCAGCTAGATTATGAACAGTTTGCCCGGCATTATGTAATGGGCTCCTCCAGAGATTACTCGGGAAGACTGATCTTTGCTGAGCTAGATCCTGCATACCGACATGAGTACTTTCAAATCGATAAAGCTTACAAAGAGTTAATTCCTCACGAGGATGGAAGGCCCAAGGCTACCAAGTTCATTGCTTCTTACCGTATTCTAGAGCATGTAGCTTTTTCCGCGATTCAACGATTATACCTTACGACACCTGCTGGATATGCCTTGTATATGGATCCTGTTCCCTTTGAGAAAAAACCTTCGAAAAATGTAATACGAGTATTTGCCGAAATAAATCCTATTCGAATGCTGGTGTTATCCCGCTACGATTATATTGAGTTTGGCCGGTTTGTTACCTCTCCCCACTATCCGAAAGGGGCTCCGAAACTGTTTTACACTCAATTAGAGTTTGATATTGAAGAGTTTCTAGAAGAGTTTGCTGCAAATCCTCTTATGCAAACACCTATTCCGGGGTTACATCCTTCCAAGATCCGGGATGCTATTTTAGAAGTAAAGAAAATACCTAACAAGGTAAATAAAGGTCTTGCTATGGATTGCCCGATGGATAGAATCCCCTGGCGCATGATACGGCATGGTTTTATGTTCGCTTCTCAAGAGGAATACAAATTCTTCCCAATGCCAAACTTAAGAACTATAGAAAAGGACTTCTATAAATTTTTCAAAACCATGGATTAGAAAGGGGTTTATGTGGCGGATAAAATTCAAATGACCTCACAAGGGCTTGTAGTACCGGATCAACCTATTATTCCTTTTATCGAGGGTGATGGAACCGGCCCGGATATCTGGGCAGCTTCCGTGCGGGTGTTCGATGCGGCTGTAGAGAAAGCCTATGGAGGAAAAAGGCAAATAGCTTGGAAAGAGGTACTAGCCGGAGAAAAAGCCTTTAATCTCTTAGGTACCTGGCTTCCGGAAGAAACCGAACAGATTTTTAAAGAGTACTTGGTGGGTATTAAAGGGCCTTTAACCACACCTGTAGGGGAGGGATTTCGAAGTTTAAATGTTACCCTAAGGCAACGTTTAGATTTATATGTTTGTCTACGGCCGGTAAAATACTATCCCGGGATTCCAACACCGGTAAAACAACCCGAACTTGTGGACATGGTGGTGTTTCGGGAAAATACCGAGGATGTGTATGCAGGGTTTGAGGTTCCTTCAGGATCCACTGAAGCTAAAAAGTTAATTGAGTTTTTCAAACGGGAATTGAAGTGGGAACTCAAGCCTGACAGTGGCATAGGTATAAAACCCGTAAGCCGGACAGGTACAGAGCGGTTAGTCCGGGCTGCCCTACGGTATGCAGTTAAACACCATCGAAAAAGCGTTACCTTAGTGCATAAGGGCAACATTATGAAGTACACTGAAGGGGCGTTTCGGAATTGGGGGTACGAACTTGCTAAGAGAGAGTTTGGTAACTCGGTAGTGACGATGGAAGAAATAGAAAATGGAGTCGTCCCTGAAGGGAAAATACTGGTTAAAGACGTAATTGCCGACGCTTTTCTACAGCAAATACTCACCCGGCCGGCGGAATACGATATTATTGCCACCCTGAATTTAAATGGAGATTATATTTCTGATGCCTTGGCTGCGCAGGTAGGCGGCATAGGTATAGCACCCGGTGCGAACATTAATTACGAAACAGGCCATGCCATATTCGAGGCTACACATGGTACTGCTCCCAAGTATGCAGGAAAGGATATGGTAAATCCTAGTTCGGTTATACTTTCCGGGGTAATGATGTTTCAGTACCTAGGCTGGCAGGAAGCTTCCGATCTCATCGAAAAGGGTTTGCAGGGGGCTATAGGTGATAAAATTGTAACCTACGACTTTGCCCGGCTAATGGAGGGAGCTACCAAGGTCTCTACCAGTGCTTTTGCCACGGCCATTATTCAACATATGGGGTAGGGGTTGTGAAAGGGATTCCCCGAAAAAATCTCGTGTTTGGCGCCCTGTTTTTTGTTGTGGGAGGCGCCTTACTTCTTCGCACTTTAGGAATTCTCCCAAGGTTAGTAGCCCTATGGCCGGTCTTGATTATACTATTAGGCCTATACCTTTTATATCGGACTTATGTATTAGGGGGACCAGAAAGTCTTATTTTTTACGGAATTTTCTCTACTTTAGTGGGAACATTTTTTCTAATCCTGAATACAGAGTTTGTGCCTTTCAGTGTGTTACGAAATATCTGGCCCATTTTTATGGTGTTTGTTGGATCCGCTCTTCTATTGTACGGGGTTCAGCTAAAAGGCAACTCCAAAACTCGTTTTGTAGTTCCAGCCATCGGTATCCTTGTGCTTTCTTTGGTGTTTTTTCCCTTTAGTTTAGGGTGGGTTAGGATTCGCCTGAAAGATGTGATTATTCGTTTTTGGCCTCTAATATTAATGTTTAGCGGGTTATTCTTAATACTCTTTGACTTTTTTAGAAATAAGATATTTTCAAAAAAAGAGTAATAGCCCCGCTTTATGGTTAAAAAGGTTTATGAGACTTTTGCTCTGCCTCAGAGGTTGTAGAATGCTGGTTACCACAGGCTGTGCACAGGTTGGAGTCTACTAAGATTATCTGGTTCATCGTCAGAGGCGTACCACATTGGACACACGTTTTTCGAAAGGGAAACGTTTTTTTCCGTTTAAGGTAGACTGTAAAGGCCACAATCAACAAAAAAGGTAAGACAAGTAGGTCGGGAAGGCTTAGGCGGAAGAGGCGAGGGGAGTGGAGGATGGCTGTGGAGCCTAAATAAATAACAAATACCGCCAACCCTAAATATAGGGTGGCGGTACGTTTTTGTATTCCCTCCCGTCCAGCCCGCTTCTGCCCTAGATTCAAAAGCAGGATCCCTAAAAAAAGGAAGTAGGAGACTTTAGCTACTAAGGAAGAAAGGGGGTACATAGGGACCTATTTGTATAGCGGCCCGTAAGTAGCACAAGCCCGGTAATCGGAGCCTTCGGGGTCCATACCAAAGGCATTCCAGGCGCTAGGCCTATAAATCGCTTCTTCGGGTACATTATGGAGACATACGGGTATACGAAGCATAGAGGCTAGAGTAATTAAATCGGCTCCGATATGACCGTAACTAATAGCTCCGTGATTAGCCCCCCAGTTAGCCATAACGGTATATACATCCTTAAACTTACCTGTACCCGTTAATCGAGGTGCAAACCAGGTAGTAGGCCAGGTGGGATCGGTTCGTTTATCTAGTATGTCGTGGATGGGATCCTCCAAGTCTACCGTCCATCCTTCGGCAATCTGGAGGACCGGACCTAATCCTTTTACTAGATTCACCCGGGACATGGTAACCGGCATACCCCCTTCGGTCTTAAAATCGGTGGAAAAACCACCCCCTCGGAAGTAATCTAAATTGGCAGGTGGAAACAGGGTGGCATCTAAGCATCGACCTACCTCTTCAGGCGTAATTTCCCAATAGGGTTTCATAGCCGGTTTACCGTCTTTCCGTTGTTGGCCAGTTCCGTCCAGACAAGTAGAACCGGAATTAATTAAGTGAATTAGTCCATGTTCGGCAAGGCCTTTTAAGGTTTTCCCTGTAACTCGTTTAATAGCTTCAGGACTCCAGAAAGTACGAACATCGGAGAATATTTGAGCCGTTCCAGTTAGTAAATGACCGAACAACATGGCTATTCCATTTAGACTGTCATTTTCAGTTGCAAAAATAAAGGGTTGCCGTATGCCATTCCAATCAAAAGAAGAGTTTAAAATAGTTTCGGTAAAATCACCATTGGGGAAATAATCCGTCCACTGCCTTTGTCCCTGGAAGCCTGCTGCGAGAGCATTATGACCTAAGGCTTCTTCACCCCACCCTAGAGCTTGTAAACGAGGATTCCCAATCATAAGGTCCCGGGCAATGAGGGTCATTTTAACAACAAACTCCCAATCTTTATCTAACTGGGCACGGGAATGTTTTTTTGACTCTTTGTTTAGATCCGGTCCTTCTTTGCAATTTAATCGAGTCCATTGCAAGGCAAGCTTGTATTCTTCAGGATCGTATATTTCTTGCTCTATCCTTCGGATAAACTCGCTCATATCCACATACTCATTCCGCATACCAAGGTAACTCTGGAAGAAGTCCTCCTGCACGATGGAGCCTGCAATACCCATGGAAACCGAACCCATGCTTAGGTAGGATTTCCCCCTCATATAGGCAACGGCAAGGCCGGCCCGGGCAAATCGCAGCAGCTTTTCCTCGACATCCGGAGGAAGGGTGTTATCCCCAGCATCCTGCACATTCCTGCCATAGATGCCAAACGCAGGGAGACCTTTTTGATTATGGGCAGCTAAAACCGCAGCCAAATACACTGCCCCAGGTCGTTCCGTGCCATTAAACCCCCAAATTGCTTTTGGAATAAGGGGATCCATATCCATAGTTTCGGAACCATAGCACCAGCAAGGAGTTACAGAGATTGATACTCCTACTCCTTCCCGGGCAAACTTATCGGCACAAGCAGCAGCTTCCGCTACTCCCCCAATAGTTGTGTCTGCCAGGACGCATTCTACCGGAAGTCCGTTAGGGTGGCGTAATTTACTGGTTAATAGTCTGGCTGCGGACCGGGCCATTTCCATGGTTTGATTTTCTAAGGATTCTCGAATTCCTCCCAATCTTCCGTCAATGCAGGGCCGAATTCCTATTTTGGGAAGAGTTCCCCGAAGACGTTCTTTCGGAGGAAGTATTTTTAAGTTTTTTACATCGGCCATGGTAACCTCCTCAAAGCCTTTGGAAGAAAATTTATATAATTAAGTATATCATAAACATTATAGTATATTAATAACCCAGTTGCATCTCTTGACCGGAAATCTTTTATTTTATATTTTATTGAATGAACATTCATTCTATAAACGACAGATTATATATTTATGGATAGTAACGAAAAAAAGAATCGGATATTTAAAGCTACTTTAGACTTAATTGCCAAAAAAGGATTTCATGGTGCATCTATGCTCTCCATTGCCCTAAAGGCTAGGGTTGCAGCTGGAACAATATATACTTACTTCAAGAGTAAGGAAGATCTAATCGATGCTCTTTATTTACATTTACTAGAGCAGTTGGATCAGGCTTTGTTAAAGGGTTTTAGAGATAATGCTTTGCCTGAAGAAAACTTAAAAAATATTTGGTTGCAATGGCTTTTTTACTATGTCAGTCATCCTAAAGAGTTTCTTTTTCTTGAGCAGTACAGCGCCTCTCCCTTTATTTCTAAGTTTATTCTTTCGAGAAAGGACCCACGTATGGAACCGGCAGTGGAATATCTTTCTAAGTTAAAACACCAAGGGTATTTTAAAGATTTACCTGATCCTATTTTGGTAGGCGTATTTTATGGACCTATTGTGTTCATGGCTAAGACATACATAGCGGATCGTAAAAAGCCTTCGGTGGAAGAAGCAACCCATGCCTTTAACGCATGTTTAGAAGCAATACGCAGAAAAGAGGGTTTGTGAATCGAATACATACCTAGGTTATATATTTTTGTAAAGCTATGAATGAATGTTCATTCATTTATGGAAGGAAACGCAGATGCGTTTTATATACTATTTCTACAGGAGAGCATGTATGAAAACATCAATTCGGAGGTTCTTGATTCTTTTAATCCTATCGAGTGTATTGTTTGGTTGTTCTAGCTTGAAACCCTTTACTAATGAGGATTTCAAACATCTTGGTCTTCCGATTCCAACCGAACAAAAATCAGGAAGGAAATAACTTTCTCTTTACCAACCGGGGGGGAATAAACTCCCCCGGATTTATTAACTTTTAACCATCCGAGATAACGTTATGCGGGACCGCAAAGTTTGGATTTCCTAAGGTATTTTGACAGAAGAAAGTTTCCTTCGGGAAAACTGCAAAAACAGACCCAGGGCAATAAGAGCGAAGCCTATAGTATCGGTGAGGAAGGTAGGATCGATCAACAATAGACCGCCTGCAAGGTATAGAACTCTCTCCCAGGGTTTCGTAAGGCCTAAAAAGTATCCCTCCATAGCTGCACCGATGCCTAGCATCCCTAAAAGAGCAGTGCCTAAAATCTGTAGTATCTTTAGAGGGGTGGCTCCGATAAGGATAAGTACAGGATTAAGGGCAAACATATACGGAATGATAAAAGCAGCAATAGCAAGGCGGCTTGCGGTTAGACCCGTGCGAAAGGGGTTTCCTCGAGCAATGGCCGAACCTGCGTAAGCGGCAAGAGCTACCGGAGGAGTAACATCGGCAATTATCCCAAAGTAAAAGGCAAATAGGTGAGCAGCTAGCATTGGCACTCCTAGCTGGACTACGGCAGGCGCAGTAATGGTAGAGGTTATGAGATAGTTAGCCGTGGTAGGGACGCCCATTCCTAATACAAGAGAAGCGAGCATGGTAAATAGAAGCGTAGGAACTTTCATGCCACCCGCTAAAGCTACTAGACCCGAGGCCATTTTTAGTCCTAATCCGGTTAAGGTAACTATGCCAATGATAATACCGGCGGTTGCGCAAGCTATGGCTACCCCGATTATAGTACGGCCTGCTGTTTCTAGAGCATCGATAAAATCTTTCGGCTTCATGCGGGTGCTAGCCCGTATCATACCTGCAAGAATCGAGGTAACAATTCCATACAGAGCTGCTTTCATAGGAGTAGCTCCCTCGATTAAAAAGTATAGAATGGTAAGGAGGGGGAGTATTAAATGCCCTTGTTCTTTTAACACCTTTCCAAGACGGGGAAGTTGGTTTCTAGGGATTCCCACCAGACCTAGCTTCTTTGCCTCTAGGTGCACCATGATAAAAATGCCGGAAAAGTAAAGGATAGCGGGAATAATTGCTGCCTTGGCTACCTCTAAATAGGGAATACCTAGGGTTTCGGCCATAAGAAAGGCAGCGGCCCCCATAATAGGGGGCATAAGTTGCCCACCAGTAGAGGCAGCGGCTTCTACCGCTCCGGCAAATTCGGGCTTGTACCCTAGTTTTTTCATAAGGGGGATGGTAAAACTTCCGGTTCCCACCGTATTTGAAACCGAACTACCGGAAATGGTTCCCATCATAGCAGAGGAGATAACTGCCACTTTTGCCGGGCCGCCAGCAGAGAATCCTGCAATGGCATTGGCCATGTCGATGAAAAACTTCCCAATACCGGTTTTGTCCAAAAAAGCTCCAAAGAGAATAAAAAGAAAGATAAAAGTAGAACTTACTCCGAGGGGTAATCCCAGGATACCTTCGGTGGTATAGTACAGGTGCCCCACAATCCTGCGGAACGAGTACCCCCGATGGTTAAGAAATCCGGGCATATAAGGTCCTAAAAAGGCATAGGCTATAAAACTACAAGCAATAATCAATATAGGTAAACCTACCACCCGCCGGCAGGCTTCTAAGACAAACAGGATGCCTAAGGTACCTACGGTTATATCCATAGGGGTAAAGGCTCCGGCCCTTTCCATTAAACCCGTATAATTATAGGCTATGTAAAACGCGGAGCAAGCCGCACCGATGGCGAACAGAGCATCGTACCAGGGAATACGGTTCTCCCGTTTCCCTTTTCGATATGGGTACAGGAGATAGGCTAACAGAAGTACAAAGAGTAAATGAACCGCCCTCTGCATCTGGGCAGGTAATAACCCAAAGGAAGCTGTGTAAAGCTGAAAAACGGAAAAGCCAATCGCAAGCAAAGAAACAAGGCGGTGATGTCCTGCTAGCAGTTTACGATACCCGGATTCTTTATCAACTTTAGATAAAACGTCCTCTATTTGGACTTGTTCCTGGGAACTTACATCTGACATAGAATCTCCTTTAATAGGGGTTTTCGTTGTATTCGAAAATGGAGCAAGGTTCCCGGAGGAGCTAGGGAAGAAAGGGAAATAGATTGTCCTTGATAATGAAAGGTTGTTTGTGCTTCCCGGGGAACAAAAATCCCCAAGTAGGGAATTTCTCGATGTATATTTGCATATTCTAGATGGTTAGATTGGGTCTGCAAAGAACCCCCGGAGTCTTCGGGGAGGGAGGCAATACCCGCCCCAAAAGATAGGAAACGGCTAGAGGAAAGGAAGATCTTTTCACCTTCTATGCTAAAAAATTCCGAAACTGGACTTCGGTTTACCGAATGAAGGTAGGAAATTTCAAACTGGGTTCCTTTATCCCAGAGGATACGAAACAGTTCGTTTCCTTCTTTTGTTTCGATAATAATATACGTCTTCGAATAAATAAGCATAAACAGAAGAGCGAGTAGGAAAAGTACACCGAGGAACTTAGCCATGGCTAGGCGTAGGTTCCTCGGTAAAGGTATCGAATTAAGGAAAGGATAGTTTATTTCAAAACCCCTTTTTCTTTGTAGTATTTTTCAGCACCCGGATGGAAAGGTACAGATACACCTTTTACCGCTTCCTGCAGGGATAGTTCTTTCCCTTTTGCATGAGCTTGGGCAAGGGCGGGTTGTTGTTCGAACAACACTTTTGTTAGGTTATACACGGTGTCGTCTTTCAGCTTTTTGCTTACAATAAGGGTGGCTTTTACCGCTAGCGTTTCTGCGTCCTGCTGCATACCGCTATACGTTTCTTTTTTAATGGTGAAAGGGGTATAGAATTTGTACTTATCTAAGAGTTTCTGCTTGGCTGCCGGATCTATAGAAAGGAGTTTTACTCTACCGAGGGTGGCAATTTCCTGGATGGCAGGGTTAGGAATACCTGCAGTAACAAAAAAACCATCGATTTGTTTATCTTTCAAAGCAGAGGCAGATTCCCTAAAGGAGAGTCTTCGGGCTTGGAGATCGTTAAAGGTGAGCCCGTAGGCTTCTAACACCTGTTTTGCATTTGCCTCTACTCCACTTCCTGCATCTCCCACCGATATATTTTTCCCTTTCATATCAGCTACCGAGTTAATGCCACTGTCGGGATTGACTACAATCTGCACAATTTCCGGGTATAGGGTGGCCACGGTGGCAAAACTTTCAATTTTTTCTCCATTGAATAACTCGATTCCCTTAAAGGCATAATCCATTACGTCATTCTGCACAATGGCTAGCTCTGCTTCCCCTCTGCCTACGAGCCGGATGTTTTCTTTGGAAGCACCAGTAGCCTGAGCCGTAACGTTCATACCCTTAATTTGGGTGTTCCATAACTGGGCCATAGCTCCACCAAAGGGATAGTAGGTTCCTGCTGTACCTCCTGTAGCAATAATGAGATTTGTTTTTTCTGCTTCCTTTTGACCTCCTGCACTAAGAAGAGTCAAAGCCATACACAACACAAGTGAGAACAGGAATAGTTTTTTCATAGAGTTCCTCCTCCTATCGTTCATACCATGAAAAAAGCCAATTCGCAAGGGGCGTAGGATAATTTATTTTAGGAAAATTACTTACTGTTTTTGTCTTCTTTTATATTAGCAGGATAAAAAAGAACAGAGCGAATTCTTTTTTTTCGAAGGGACTCTACCAGAAAATCTCCCCAGGGAGAGGGAATCCGGTCTTTTTCCTGGGGAATGGAACCAGAAAGTTCTGTAATTAAGCCGGCCACAGTCTGGGCTTCTTTTGTAAGATGGGAAAGAGGGAGGGCAAGATCCAACTCATCTTGTAATGTATATAGAGGGGTGTTGCCTAAAATTCGGTAAGATCCATCGGGCAGGGGCTGAATAGGGGTATGAAGCCGTTCTTCCCACTCATCCTCATCGTACATTTCCCCTACAATTTCTTCCAGCACATCCTCATAACTAACCACGCCGGCCAATCCCCCATACTCGTCCAGCACTATGGCTAGATTTGTATCCTTCTCTTTTAGCACCGAAAGGAGCTTGTAAAGGTTTGTATGTACGGATACGAATACAGCGGGACGCATTAAGGAGGATAGAGGTAATTCCTGTTGATCTGCAAAAAGCCGGGCAACCGCTTCTTTGACAAATAAAATGCCTACTATGTGTTCCGGGTCGTTTCGATACAAAGGAACCCGGGAATACCCTTCTTTCAATATCCGGGGAAGGCTTTCCTTCAAAGTTATATCTGCCTGTAAGCTAAACACTTCGGTTCTATGCGTCATAATAGCCTTTACAGGGATGTCAGAAAAGCGGAGAATGCTTTTCATCATTCTGCTTTTATCGTCATCTAAAATTCCCGTATCTTTGGCTAGATCCACTACATGGAAAAGCCCTTCTAAAGTCAGAGCTTGCCCTTTAGCAGGGCCGGTTAACCGGGCTATAACAAAGCTTGCGGCCCCGATAAAGTAAATTAAAGGTTTAAGTAGGAAAGAAAGAAAATAGATAGGTCGAACTGTAAAGCGGCAGATCCCCTCATTGTGGGAAATGGCTAATCGTTTGGGTGCAACTTCTCCAAAGACTAAGACTACCAGGGTTACCAAGCCCGTGGAAATACCCAAAGCCGTGTTACCAAAAGCTTGAAGGGTATATTCGGTGACTAAGGCAGAGAGAGCAATGTTCACCAGATTATTACCTATCAGTATGGTGGTAAGATAGTTGTCTGGATGGTGCTTAAGTTGTTCTAACAGCAGGCCTGTACGGGGATGCTGGCTCTTTAATTGCTGAATTTGGAGCAGACTGAGGGAGGTAAAGGCGGTCTCTGCAGCAGAAAATACGCCACTCAAGAAAAGAAGCAAAAATAACCACATCGAAAAAGGAATTAAATCCATAAACAAACCGATACGATTAAGATATGGATTGGGCTATCCAGCCCTCCCTTCGCAGGGTCCACACTTTTTTATATCCAACATCCTTTAGAAGGTAGATGGCTTCTTCAACGTAAGCATCTAACATTTCCGGTGTGTGGGCATCCGAATTGATCATTACAGGAACATTTTCCTTTCTCAACTCGTACAGTATCCAGGGACTCGGGTACACGGAATCCGTTTTGCCCCTGGCTAAACCACCGGTATTCACTTCTACAATGGGTTCGTACTTTCGTAAAATGGGATACATCGTCCGTACCGCCTTTTGGTACCAGGCTTCGGATTCTTTAAAGTATTTTTCTTTAGGGTTGTTCTTTTTTATAAGGTCAAAATGTCCCAGGATCGGCGGGTTTAAAGTTTCTAGCAGTTCCGCGATGTATTGATAGTATCGTTCTACAAAGGCTTGAATGTTTCCGCCAAAATCTTCTTCTAAAATGGCCTGGAATATTTCTGGGGTGTTGTCAATTTCTCGGTAGCAGGAGTTTTTAGGGCTCCACATACAGTGAAACGAACCGATAAAGTAGTCAAGCTCGGGTAGAGTGGTAAGCTTCTTTTGCGGTTTAGTAAGTTCGTGAATAAAATCTATTTCTAACCCTAAGTAAATTACCAGTTGTTCTTTGTACTGCTTTATCAGACCCTGAAGGGTTTTCAAATACACGGGTAAGTTTTTTGCTTCCATGTTGGTAGGGTTCTCGAAGGGAACCGGAGCATGCGAAGAGAAGCCTAAAGCGGTAAAACCTTTTTGTAGAGCCATGCGAATATAATCTTCGGCTTCTCCTTTGCCATCACAGATAGAATAGTGGGTATGGTAGTTTGTTTTTATCATGTGCCTTTTCCTTTCCTGTGAAATATAGTATGTTTTTTCAAGAAGATAAACTAAGGAGATGGCTATGCCTGAACGGATAGTGTATATGGACTATAATGCTACGACTCCCCTTCATCCGGAGGTAAAGAAAGCTCTGGTTACAGGATTTGATATTTTCGGCAACGCCTCTAGCATGCATTCCGCAGGAAGAGCGGCTCATGCTGAGGTAGAGAAGGCTCGTAAAATTGTAGCAGATTTTCTAGGCGCGCTACCCGAAGAAATTGTATTTACAGGTGGCGGCTCAGAGTCTAACAATACCGTACTTCAGATGATCGATTGTGGTTCTGCAACCTGTACCTGTATGTCCCGGGGAAGATTAGGGCTGTTAACTACTCAAATCGAGCATCCTAGCGTGCTAAATGTGGCTCAGTACATGGAAAATAAAGGAATTTCCGTACAATACCTTCCAGTAGATGCCTTTGGCAAGGTCGATTTAGACGCCTACCGGAAAGCGCTAGAACGGAATCCAGCCCTAGTGTCCATTATGATGGCCAATAACGAAATCGGGACCGTACAGGATATTCCTCTTTTAGCAAAAATGGCCAAAGAGAGAGGGGCGCTTTTTCATACGGATGCGGTACAGGCTGTAGGGAAACTCCCCATTAAGGTGCACGATATGGGAATCGACTATTTGAGTTTTTCTGCCCATAAATTGTACGGCCCAAAAGGCGTGGGTATTTTGTATGTTCGGAAAGGGGCTCCCTATTGCACGTTTATTCACGGTGGCCATCAGGAAGAGGGCAGGCGAGCCGGTACCTACAATACCTTAGGAATCATCGGTTTGGGGAAGGCAATAGAGGTAGGCGCGCGGGAAATGGAAGAAGAAGTGTCCCGCATCCGGCGATTGCGGGATCAATTAAAAGAAGGTATTGAAGAACGGATTCCCGATATTCACATTAACGGGCATCCAACGGATATATTACCTGGTACTCTCAATGTTTCCTTCCGGGGAGTAGAGGGCGAAGCAATTCTGCTCTACCTAGATTTAGAGGGTATTCAGGTTTCTACCGGCTCAGCCTGCGCATCGGGCTCTCTTGAACCGAGTCATGTGCTATTGGCTACGGGCGTAGGGGCGGAACTTGCCCATGGCTCTATCCGTTTCAGTTTAGGACGGGAAAACTCAGAAGAAGATGTTGCCTATATATTGGAGAAACTTCCCCGGATAATCCAGCGACTACGAGCTATGTCTTCGGCCTATGCCATGGGAAGGAGCGCTTAGGTATGGAATGGATTTATTCCGAAATCGTAAAAGACCATTTTATGAATCCCCGGAATGTGCTGGAAGATGAGAACTCCTATCCGGCCGATGGAATAGGAACGGTGGGAAATATTAAGTGCGGGGATCAAATGATGGTGGTTATCCGGGTAAAAGATGGGATTATTACCGATTGTAAGTGGAAGACCTATGGGTGTGCCTCCGCTATAGCCTCCACCTCTATGCTTTCCGAGGTGGTAAAGGGAATGAAAGTTGAGGAGGCTTACCATATAACCCCGGAAGACATAAACCGCAGGCTCGGTGGATTGCCGGAACACAAAATTCATTGTTCGGTATTAGGAGATAAAGCTCTCAGAGCTGCTATTGACGATTACTATCGCCGCACCGGTCAGGAAGATAAAATTCAGAAAGAGAAGGCGGTGATTGTATGTCAATGCATGA
>JBDNDI010000320.1:0-3230 GCA_046719195.1 Spirochaetales bacterium
ATCTATTCTTTGACAGAGAATACGATTTCGTTTGGTATCCGTAGTTAGAGAAATCCGTAAAGGGCGTAGATCTTCGGGTGAGAGTTCGGTTTCTAGCTCAAAATTGTTTATATCTTTACTAATAAGGGAAAAAAGAGTATCTCGCTTTATGCCTTCGGTAGGATCTTTTACTAATCGCTGTAAAGCAAGAAGTATGGAAGCCTCGAAAATTTCGGGAGTTAGTCCATAGGGGTATCCATCAGCAAATGTATAATCGGCAAAGTACTTTTTATGATTTGCCAACATCTTCTTAGTCAACTCTAAGTCTAAAAAAGGGCAGTCGCCGTATACAAAGATAAGGGTTCCCTTATTTTGGGACACCTCTTGTAACACCTGAAGTAAATCTGCGATAGACCAGTGAGGTCGCAGAATCTTTCGGAGCGACTCTCCCTCAAAATCTGAAGAAGGATGGGTAAGAAGAACCACTGCTTCTTTGGGAACTATATGAAGGGCATATTCTATAACCCGCTGAAGGGCGGTCTTTCCTTGAAACCGGTAGGGGGCCTCTTTAGAAGAAAGAGGAGGAACTGTGTCGTTAATAACTAGTAAGGTTTCCATATCGTTTTTAGTATCGACAGGTTGGATCATCCTACTGAGGGTCTATATTGTCAAGGGAAGAGCAACAAGGTATGTTTGTTTTCATGAACCTGGAGGAAACTAAGAGTGAACACGTCTATAAAGTTTCCGAGATAACCGGACACATTAAACTTTTACTCGAGTCATCCTACCCGTACATCCGGGTGGAAGGAGAAATTTCCAACTTTCGCCCTTCTAGTACTGGGCACTATTATTTTACTTTAAAAGATGCGGAGGCGGTTCTCTCTGCAGTACTTTTTCGAAACCGTATACCTCAACTAACCTTTAAACCTCAGGATGGTATTCGGGTAATAGCAGGTGGGCAGATTTCCGTATATCCCCAGCGGGGCAGTTACCAACTGATCTGCGAAACTCTCGAACGTTCCGGCGAGGGAGATCTTTTAGCCCTTTTAGAAGAACGGAAACGAAAGCTTGCTGCTGAGGGGCTCTTTGATCTTAGCAGAAAAAAACCTTTACCTCTTTTTCCTAAAAAGATTGTAGTTATCACCTCTCCTACCGGTGCAGCTCTGAGAGATATTCTGCAAGTCCTTCGAAGACGGAATGCCGGTATCGATGTGGTTATTCTTCCCACAGCTGTACAAGGTGAAGGAGCAGATATAAGTATTGCTGCTCAAATACGTCGGGCGAATCTGTTCAACTTAGGAGAAGTGATAATCGTTGGTCGTGGGGGAGGTAGCCTGGAAGATTTGCTTCCTTTTTCAAGCGAAGTAGTGGTGAGGGAAATTGCCCAATCCCGAATTCCGGTTATTTCTGCAGTCGGTCATGAAATTGACACCTCCTTAGCTGACTTAGCTGCAGATATCCGGGCTCCTACCCCTTCTGCAGCTGCAGAGATGGTTTCGAAAGGTCGGGAAGAATTATTACATCGCATACATACGCTGGAGAGTGCTATCCAGCAAGAGATGAAGTACCGTCTAGAAAATATTCGTCTGTTGTTAAATCAGTTCCGACCGGAAAATTTAGAACGATGGATAAAAAGTTACCTTCAACCGTACTATTTTCGCTTAGACGACGCTAAAGAACGTTTTTTACTAGAGTTTCAAAAACGGTTAGATGATGCAAAACACAGGTTAGAGCTTGCTACCCTTCAGCTACAGGCAAACTCGCCCTTTGAGGTTTTAAAGAAAGGGTATTCCATTGTTCGGGATACCGTGTCCGGTAAAATACTACGAGCAGCTACGGATTGTAGCCTTGGGCAAACTCTTTCTATTCAATTTTATCAAGGAGCAGCGGATGCCACAGTCAAAAAAATCAACCCCTCCCAAAACTTTTGAGGAACGGCTAAAACGATTAGAAGAAATCAGTTCCCTTATGCGGGAAGGGTCTTGTTCTTTAGAGGAAGCTGCCGCCTACTTTGAAGAGGGAATCCGGCTAGCCAAAAGTCTAGAAAAAGATCTGAGCCGGATAGAACGAAAAATAGAAATTTTAGTAAACGCTCCTAACACACTGGAGGAATCTCCGGAGCTTGAACTGTTTCCCGACCTCTCTAAAGAGGAAAGCACTAATTAGGAGGTTAACGAACATACCGTAGAACTTCCCAGGGCAAGTCAATTCTATCTCCGACTTTTACTCCTGCCCTTTGAAAAGCTCCTTGGGAAACTTCTAAAGCAAACCGTACCTCGTAAGTGGACTGAACAGGCCGTAACGATTCGGGCATCATATCAAAAATCTCTTTAATAACCCCATCTTTCGAAATAAAAGCTATGGACAAGGGTATGTAAGTGTTCTTCATCCAGAAGGAGGGTTTTTGATCCTCTTCGAAGATGAAAAGCATACCCCGATGGGGGGGCAGGTCTCTTCTATACATAAGCCCTTTTGACCTGGTTTCTGGAGTAACTGCCAGCTCTACCTGAAATAACTCTTTGCCGAGGGTTAATGAAACCGTATCGGCTTTTGAATCGCAGGCAAGCAAAAACAAGGAAAAACTATATAGGGAAGCTTTAAAGATAAAGAACCAGGATGTCCGATGCATTAACCCCAAAGCCATAGAGTAATCCTACCTCCCATACTTAAAAAAGTTCCAGAAATGTTCGACGAGCCACTTCTTCCGGTGCGATCTCGAGGGAAGACCTTTCTGCATTAGAAGCAAGAATTTTACGGTCCACAAACTTAACAGTGAGGGGTTTTTCTAAAGCAATCCGTGTTTGCTCATCCATCCAATAACAGGATTTAGGATCCAGATAATGAGGCTGGCCGTACCGGGAAATTAAATGTTTGAAGACCGTAGGATAATCTAAATATTTGGGATTCAAGTACAACATCAGGGACACTAACTTTCCCTCCTGAAATTGAAATATGCCTCTCTGAATATAGCGCACTCCTTCGGTATCGATTAGGGTTTCTTCCCGCTGAGGAAGAAAGGACACATCCCTAGGTCCTCGGTAGAAGAAATAAGGAGATCTTTGTAATTGCGTTTGAACCTCTTCCAACGAACCACCTAGTTGTAGGGTATCGATACCTCTACGCAAAGTCTGGGCCTGTAAAGGCAAAATATGCAAAGGCAACATAATTAAAGAAAAACAAACAACCTGCATAACCCTGTTCATACAGTATTATCATCGGCAAAGCTCTCTGTTTTGAAAGATACAGTTATT
>JBDNDI010000321.1:0-3221 GCA_046719195.1 Spirochaetales bacterium
CCGAGTAGGGGAGCTTTTTCCCCTCCGCTGGGAAATCCAGAGAAGAAACTCTACATTGTGATCCTTCCTCTGATTGCTCTGTCGCCCTCCCCGATAGGTAACATATTCATTGGTTAACAGTCGAACTGAACCCTGAGAAGAACAGATATCCATTAAGATTTCAAAGGGAATAATTCCATCGGTGCTGTAACTAATTAGGATATGCTCTGCATCAATCTGTGCTAGTAATTGATAGAAAGCGGGAGCAGCAGACTGCCGGTAGCAATAGGCAGAGCGGGTACGCTTCCAGTCTTTCCGGATTCCCGCTTTGTCTTTCAACCTGCCCTTGGGATCTAGCTCTTGGCAAATAGGCGGCTTGTCCCAGAGGGTTAGAGTGTTTAGAAGATGGTAGTTACTTCCATACTGGTGTTGGTTATAGGGAGGATCTAAGTAAGCAACATCAAAAGACTTCCCTGACAGCTCGGTCATAAGAGCCGAAGCCTCTTTGCAAAACACGTGGCAGGGGTAGAGTGAATCAATTAGGGGAGGTGGTTCTAACAAAATGGGCTGTAAAATCCGGTGTAAAGCGTCTTTTCCATGCCCCCCAAAACCTTTGTGATAGGCCTTAAAGACTCCGGAGGTGTTTGTATGGGTAGCGGCTTCATACAAAAGAAGGGCAATTAAAACGTGCCGACAGCGTTCCTTCGATTCACCTCGTTCACCCTGACCACCCCAGGTACCCAGATCGCCCATCCCCCCTTGCGTGAGCCGATCCGCACTTTTAGGGGGAAAAAGGGCCGCTGAGGTAGGGGAGGGAGGAGCCAAAGAAGGAAGCCCAGGAGGAAACAGGCGATCGATTTCGTTTCGGATCCGGTCGATCTGTAAGGCGTTTTGCCGTGTGTAGAAAAGCCGCTCGGTGCGATAATCGGCCTGAAACGGATCCTCTTCCCGGGGAGCATAGTAACGGGCAAAGTACTGCTCTTCTAATGGGGGATCTGACAAGGTATTTAAATAAGAAAGAAGTTGTTCAAATTGCACCTGCGACCCAAAGAGGGTTGTTATGTCCGATGCCTGGGTTTCTACATATGCCCGACCCAACGTATAGGCATAGGGTTCCCAATCATTAGACCATACAGCAAATCCTAAGAATTTTGCGAGGCGGGAAACCACACCGCTTCCCGCGAACAGGTCAAGGAAGCTTAACCCCGAAGGAATCGTGTTCCCATATATACGTTGCAGAGCTCGGAAAAGGAAAGGGAGCAGGCGACGTTTGTTTCCAATGTAGGCAATAATCTGGCGAGTAAGGTACGGATGTCGCAAATCCACATCGGGATGATACTCCTCACTTTCCAAAAGGGTCAACCTTTCAGTATTCTTTTCCCTATGGGAACTCGCGTTAGAAAAATCCCCTCTTTGCGTGCAGACCCCTCGCTTCAACGCCCTTACACCCCTAACAACAGTACTCCTTTACGGATTACCTTTCTACAGTTGCCTGTGCAGGAAACGGATTCTTTCTATACGTCCGCAAACCTTCCTCTCGCGGCAGGCTATCTTGCTGCTTACGTATCCAAACATGGACCAGGGCTAGCCGAAGTAGTATTCCCTCCCCAAGCTTTACAGGATAAAGGGGGCGATTCTGCTATTTTAGATTGGATCAGCCGTGGGAAGTTTAACTTGGTCGGATTTACCCTCTATCTCTGGAACCGAAACCGAAGCGAGTATCTAGCCCGAAGAATTCGCCATCAATTCCCCCAGATCATTTTGGTTGCGGGAGGGCCAGAGGTGGCAAATCCGGTGGGGCTTTCAGTTTTTGATGCTCTGTTTGAAGGGGAGGGGGAGGAACCTTTCCTACAATTTTTAAGAATACTCCAACAGAAAATAATACAGGGCAATTTGATAGACTCCGCGGACCTTACCTCACGGCAAATTTCCATACCCGATGAAAGCTCCGGGTCGGGTCGAGTTTACCCCCAAAAACAATCTACCACCTATATCTCCTCATCTTCGTTAATTCCCCTGGATCAAGTCCCTAATCCGTACCTAGAGGGAATTCTCCCCCTAAACAACGAAACTCCCCTATATTTGGAAACCCTAAGAGGCTGTCCTAGACGATGCTCCTATTGTTATTACGGAAAAAGATATCCTAACCTGAGATTCTTTCCGATTGATCGAATCGCTTCCCTGTTTTCTTTAGCTGAACAAGCCCAGGTTCCGGAAATCTATCTGATGGATCCGTTTTTCAATTTGGGACGAGAGTCAGAAATCCTATCTCGGCTAAACCTTCTTCGGCAGGTGAACCACTCCTCTATTCCCCTGCATACAGAAATAGTGTTAGAGAAAGTTAGCCCTGAATCGGCCCGGCTAATGAAGGAAGCAGGATTCCGGTCTGTAGAAGTGGGTTTACAATCGACTAACCCAAAAGCTTTGCAAGCGGTTCGGAGACCTTTTAATCGAGAAAAGTTTTGCAGAGGCTCTAAATATCTAAAGGAGGTAGGTATCGAGATCCGGACAGGGATTATCTTAGGTCTTCCTCAGGATACTCTCGAAGAATTCCGACACACTCTAGATTTCATCGAAGAATTACACTTGGAAGAGCATCTGGAGGTATATCTGCTTTCGATCCTTCCCGGAACCGAACTTCGTGCTCAAGCCGCCACCCTAGGTTTAGAGTTTATGAATCAACCCCCGTATTGGGTACTGAATACCCCTTTGTTTCCGGCAGAAGATCTTTACCAGGCGATTGAGGAATTAGAAAAACGGTTTGGAATAACTTATCAGCGCCCTGCATTACCTCACTTTTCTTCCGAAGGCGCATATTTACGATACCTTGACCTGCGGATACCCGAAGGTATAGAAATGTTAAAACAGCACCCCGAGCTATTCTCCTGGGATTTGACTCTTTGTTTAGCAACCTGGCAATTACTGCATCAGCACGACAGAGAAATTGTGAAAAAAGCAACCCGTTACTTCTTTCAAAGGAATCCTTACACTTTGTTCAAATTAGTTGTTCTAGATGAGCCGCCTCCGTCCCCACTCAATTTTCCAGGCACATCTCCGGGTAAAAAATGCTCTGTCCCTTGCGTTAGCGACTCTTATGGTTGGAGTTCTGAGAAAGACCTCAGCGAAATTTTCTGGAACGCGCTAGAAGAGTTGGCAGAGGGATTATTTTTCCCAACGCATTATGTAAACCTGACTCGCACCTATACCCGGGACACGCAAGGGAGGTTTCGCGAGGGCGGGAC
>JBDNDI010000322.1:0-3221 GCA_046719195.1 Spirochaetales bacterium
CGAGTTTATTGAAGAGTTTAAAAAAATGAATCGATAAATAGGCATGCTAACAACCACAGAAAAAGAAATATTACATACCATCAATCGGGAAGGGTTGGAACAACATCTTCGGGTAATCGAATCGTACTGCCGATTATCTGGCACAGCAGAAGAGCTTAAAGCCTTCTATTACCTTCAGGAAGAACTAGAAAAGGTTTGTCTCCGATCGGAGCTTCGGTTTTATTCTGCTCTTCTAAGTAATCCAGGCAAGGTACATTTTACAGTATTTTCTCCTAAGCAGACCCAGGAGAAATTAAATGCTAATTTTTCCCAATTAATTCCTGCAAAAGCTAAAAGTTTTTCAGCACCCACTCCACCCATGGGCTTACGCGGTTCTTTGTGCTTAATTCGGTCAGCCGAACTGGAGATAGATCCCCTTTTATATTCGATGTCAAAAAGAGCACCTATCAAAGACTTAGAGAATTGCTTAGTTTTAAGTGAAGTACTGAATCCTATTCAGGTCTTGGCATTACAAGATCGGGGGGCTCTAGCTTCGATTCAATATTGGGATGGACAAGAACTTCAAATTCACGAAGGAATATGCGATCCCATTTGGGGAATGCCCGAACCGGAAGAGTTACCGTACTATCCTACTATACCGGTAATTTCCATAAACGGAAAGGATGGGGGTATCTTACGGAAAAAATTAGAAAGTGGGGAATCAATTTTAGGGGAAATTACAGTTTCTGTTGAAACGGGAATCCAAAAAATTCCTATTCTTGAAGCTTGGATCCCCTCTAGTACAGGGGATCCTAAGTTTCTTTTAATAGGCAGTCATTTAGACAGCTGGTACCAGGGTGCTACGGACAATGCTACCGGCAATGCCCTGGCTTTAATACTTGCGCAAACCCTTTCCAAAATGGAAAAGAAACTCCCTTATGGAATACGTTTTGCCTGGTGGTCGGGACATTCGAATGGTCGTTATGCCGGATCCTCTCTCTATGCCCGGGAACGATACAGAGAACTTTCAGAGTTCTGCCTAGCATATATGAACATAGATATGCCTGGCCTTCGGGGTGCTACGGAATACAGCCGACTTGCTACGGGCCTCGAACTGATTCCTCTAGCTTCAGAAGTTGTAGAAGATCTTACTGGGCAGAAGGGGAACTATTTTAGACCTCCGCGGGGATGGGATCAATCTTTTCAGAATATCGGAATTACCCCTTATTTCGTCTGGTCCTCCACCCTAGCGGATGGACATCCGGATAGCACGGGCAATTCTTTTATGAGCTGGTGGTGGCACACCGAAGAAGATAGACTGCCCTATTACAGTAAGGCTGTTCTTGAAAAAGACACAGAAGTCTACCTTTTAGCTGCACTCCGGTTTCTCCAACATCCATATCTTGTCTTTAAACCCCTGTTACTCGCAGAGGGTATAAAAAAAGAGCTAAGGAAACTAAATTCTCAATGTCCTAAGGATTTTACTTTGCTTTCTTCCCTCGAAATTTTAGAAGAACTTACCACCCCTTACACCCAATTAGAGCAACAAGGCAAACTTACTTTGAAAGAGCTCCTCTTTATTCTTCGAAGCCTTAACCGATTGTACTACACTCGAAAGCCTTCATACGCACAAGATTGGGCGATAGAGCGGGGAGCCTTACCTGGTTTTGCAATCGCAAGCCGACTTTCCGGCATTCAGGATTCAATTAAATTAGAAGTCTTACTTCATGATTTACACTGTCAACAGAATCGAATCATTCAAGAGATGCTACCATTACTAGAATATATGAAATTAAAATTGCTATTCCCTTAAGAGAGTTGGGACAGAGATCCGTAAAAAAAAAGAGCAAGTGGTTTTTATTTATGCTTGTTGCAGGCCTAATCGTTTCCCTCGGGGCAGTCATTAGCCTTTATTGCAACCAAATTATTTACGAATATTTAGGGGGAGGCGTAAGGTATGCCGGTAACCGTTGATTGTTCGGACCTATTGTTGCGGTAATACAATAAGATTTTTGGGTGGCTCACCCCGGAGAACCCGAGATACTTCCTCGGCAGAACTCTGTTGAAGCTGGAAGAGGGATCCTTCAGAATACCAGGCAACATGAGGTTGAAGAATCGTAGGGTATTATGATCCCAAGAAATCGGACAGGGTTCTTAGGATACATGCAATGAATTATGCCTTCCTTAGCAATGACAAGAATAGGGTAAGTCCCACTATAAGCGGTACGAAAAAGCAGGTAAAGAAAAAGTCGCCTTCGAGGCACTGCGAGGCGGGTAGATCTTTCAGACAATCGCAATAGCGTATGAGGTTCATCTCGCTAGAGTCGCACTCTGGAAAAAACAACTTCTTGATAGGGCGGAGATAAATTTTGAAAAACAGGGAAGAATACGGATTCGGAAGAAGCCGAGCGTGCCAAGGACGAAGTGTACAAACAGGTTGGCAACCTCAAAGTAGAAAACGAGTTCTTAAAAAAATAAAGAGCAAACAACTGTAGGGATAGAGCCGAAGCCGTAGACCCGGAACATCCAGTACTATCGGTAAAGCATAGGAATATTCGCCTTTGTGATTCCCAGATACACCGATACAGCGGATTCTTCCTTACCCGTATTCACAAACCTATTCTGTCTACCTTCCTACAATTCTTTCGAACCATGGTTCTTCTACCATGGCCCGGAGGGGACTTATGCAGCAGTACTCCGGATCTCCTGTACCCGCTGCTTAAAAAGATCCACATGCCAGGATAAATGGCGGAAATAGTCCTTAACCAGGAAGTTTAACGGTTTCCGTTCTTCTTTTACCACCCAACAGTGGTCGAGGGTTGCGGGATCCATGTGCTGGATCAGGTGAAGGAGAAACGCATTGTATTGTTTCCAAAAGGTCGCTAAAAACCGGTAGTCTAAATCGGCCACCTGACTTACTTTCCTCCATTCTTCCGCGTCGTACGGAGGGAAGGTTAGGGTATCCACTAATTGAAGGCGCATAAACCGTTGATGGTTGTTTGAAGCGGAGTCGATCAGGTGTCCAACCATTTCTTTTAAAGTCCCTTTGTCTTCTCCCAGTTTTACGTCGCTGATATCCTGATTCTCCAGCATCAACTGATGAAAGGATTCAATCTGAGCTTGGTACTCTTTGAATGGAAAATTAATTTTTTCTTCCTCCTCAAGCGCAGTATCCAACGGACCGTATACCTCCTACCAGTGTTTGGATAAGAGAAATTACGAATCTAAGTGCCAAGGTTTTT
>JBDNDI010000323.1:0-3187 GCA_046719195.1 Spirochaetales bacterium
TTGCTTTCCCACTTTTATAGGGGAAGGACCTAGGGAACTATCGTTTCCTCTATAAATTCCAGGTTCATCTCCATAATACACATAGTATCCTTCTACCGAGGGATCTGCTACTTTGGACCAGCGAAGAAGTACTTCTCCATCCCCAGGAATAGCCTGCACATACATAGGGGGAGGGGGAGGGTCTTTGGGTTTGTAGGATATTAGCATATCAGAAATACGGGGGGATAAACTACGACTGCCGTCTGGATAGAGTTCCCCTCGTAATTGTAAATATCTTCCCTGAGCTCGAGTTTCCTGATCTTTTCCCGGTTCCAGGGGAATCCAGTCGATTCGCCCTAATTCTCCTAGGGTATTAGAAATCCGGTAGTAATAGAAAACCGCACTATTGGAAGGTAACACTTGTTGCGCTGTTAGTTTTACAAAACGGGCATTATGGGTACCTAAATCTAAGGGCTCTGTTTCGAACCACCCTCCCTCTTTAGGATAGCGTAGTAACTGAAGGGTATCTAGATATTTTCGGTAAACTATAAACTCGTCTAGGAACCCCTGAAAGCCTTCCCCTATTACAAAAGGCAGGAAGGGGTTTTTCCGTGGATTAGGATAATAGGCAGTGCTTTCCTCCCTTCCTGAAGGAGTGGCATATATAATTGCATCTGGTTCCCCATCCAGTAAGTATTCTATCATTCCGGTAGACGCGTCATATCGAAGAGTATGGTGCCTCCACTCCCGGGGGATGAGAGGGGTAGAACCCGTTAGGGTTACATCAATCCGTTGACCCCGGGGCCCTTGAAAGATGTTTACAAAGGACCATACCAATCGGCGGGAGGAGATACGGCAACTAATCTCCTGATACCCTTCGCCTCGGCTTTCAGGTTTCCGATACACAAAAATCCCTTCCCCTTCTCCCAGGGTAGCAGGGTAAAGCCAGAATTGAAAGGTAAACCCTCCTTCTAAAAGCCCTGCAGAAAGAAAAGTGTCATTTACAGGAAACAAAGAGAGTTTGGAATCACTAAAAAAAGCTCCAGCTCCACTACCCCTCGCCCGTTGGGTATCTACGATCCGGACCCGGGATTCTTGCACCCTCCAGTTGCTGGATAGGTCTTGAAGAGGAGGTTGGTCAAAAGATAGGTATAGGTCTCTATCAGGGTTAGCGGGGAACTGTAGGTCCCGCAAAATAAGTTCTACCTTGCCCTCAGGAAGAGATTGTAAACGGATACCCTCGGAATGCTTAATACTACGAAACCCATCCCCCCCTAGTCGAAGAAGAGATTCTGCCTCTAAGCCTAATAGAGAAAAGAGAAGTAGACTAATGCCTAGTAAGACCGTTTCTTTTTTCACTGTTCGTCGTTACATTATTATCGGTGATTATGGAAAAAGAAAAGAGCCTCCAAAAGAGCCTCCCTCTGACCCAAAGTCCCGATATTGTAAAGGTCTTGGAAGACCTGCCTTCAGCTCCAGGTGTGTATGTTATGAAGGATAAAGAGGGTCAGATCCTGTATATCGGAAAGGCAAAAAATCTGAGAAAAAGAGTGCGTTCGTATTTTGTAGGGGGAAAAGATATAAAAACCGCTACTCTACTAAAGAAAATAAGCAGTTTACATTACATAATTACCGAAACTGAATACGAAGCGTTACTCCTTGAGAACAACCTCATAAAACAACACACTCCTAAGTACAATATTAACCTGAAAGATGGAAAAACCTATCCGGTTATCCGTATTACTAACGAAGAATATCCCCGGGTATTCCGCACTCGCCGCTATATTCGGGATGGATCCGAGTATTTTGGTCCCTATCCCGATGTGCGGGCTTTAGATTTATATCTAGAGTTAATTGAGCGTCTCTACCCGCTAAGAAAATGTAAAGGCTCTTTAAAACCAAGGCCTTCACCCTGTTTGTACTATCATATTGGTCGATGCACTGCTCCGTGTGCAGGGAAAATTACTCAGGAACAGTATTTACAGAACGTAGAAGGGGTGCGAAAGTTGCTTTCTGGAGAAACCGGTCCCCTAATGCAGGAACTTTCGGAACGAATGCAGCAGGCAGCCGCTCAACAGCACTTTGAAGAGGCTGCCCGGTATCGAGACCTGCTTCAGGCGGTGAAAGAAATAGTAACTTCCCAGAGGGTAATCGACTTTGATGAAGAAGCTCGGGACTACCTTCACTGTGCAGGGAAAGATAAAACCTGCCTTCTTCTACTTTTTCGGATGCGAGGAGGGAAACTATTAGGAAAGGAAGTGTATCAAGGTCCTTTTACGGGTACTACCGCCGAAGTTTTAGAACAATTCTTTCTTCTGTACTATACGGAAGCCTCCAGGGTACCGGAGACTATCTTTCTTGCTGAAGCAGCGGAACTATCCTCCTTAGAGGAATATTTTGAACGAACTTTTCAAAAGAAAATCCGGATCAAGGTTCCTAGGGAAAAACGAGATGTAGCTCTGCTGAATCTGGTACGAGAAAATGCGGAGCATGAACTGCGAAGAGTTCTTACCTCTGAAGGAGATTTAGAAGGGGTGGAGGCTCTTGGCAAGGTTTTGGGTCTTTCCAAACCTCCCTTACGAATTGAAGGCTTTGATGTGTCCCATTTGCAAGGCTCTCATCCAGTGGCCTCTTTAGTTTCTTTTTATCGAGGGGCTCCGGATAAAAAAGAATACCGGCGGTTTCATATAAAAACATTATCTGGCACCATTGATGACTACGAGGCCATGCGCGAGGTAATAGCCCGTCGCTACACCCGCCGGATTAACGAAGGGCAGGACCTTCCCGATCTGATCCTTGTTGATGGAGGTAAAGGTCAGGTTCACGCTGCTCGAACAATATTAGATGCTTTAGGGCTAAAAGACCTTCCCCTCGTAGGCTTAGCAAAGCAAAAAGAAGAACTGTTTCTGCCCGATCAAAAGAAGCCTATCCGGTTAGCGGAAGGTTCTTCTGCCCTTCGTCTTCTGCAAGCTGTCCGGGACGAGGCCCATCGGTTTGCCACAAGCTTTAATCTTCGTTTGCGGGAAAAAGGAGTAAAATTTAATCAATTAACTGCTGTTCCCGGCATAGGAAAACGCCGGGTTCAAAAGCTCTTGAAGCAGTTTGGTTCTTTAGAAGCTTTACAAAAAGCTAATCCAGAAGAGATTTCCCGAATAGGGGGAGTTTCTGTATCCGTAGCAAAACAGTTATTGGGGGTTCTTTCCAAAGA
>JBDNDI010000324.1:0-3175 GCA_046719195.1 Spirochaetales bacterium
CCTACCCCCTGCCTCGGTTACTGGAATACGCTGTACCCGGTGCACTCCACTTTCAAAACGAAGGTCTCCATAAGCGCCTTTGCCGGATATGGAAAATACAATTTCTTTAAACCCTCCAAGCTCCGTCTCATTCGCATCTAACAACTCAACCTTCCATCCTTTTGCTTCAGCATAGCGGGTATACATGCGATACAGATTCGCAGCAAACAGAGCTGCTTCTTCCCCTCCTGTACCTGCCCGGATTTCCATTATAACATTTTTTAAATCTTTGGGATCCCGGGGAATAAGAAGTTCTTTTAACTGCTGCTCCTGTTCTTCCAGCTGCTGCTGCACTTCCTCCAGTTCTTCCCGCGCAAGGGTACGAAGTTCCGGATCCTTCTCGCCCTCTAAAAGGTCTTCGGTTTCCCGCTTTCTTTGTAAAGTTTTTTTATACTCCTGGTATGCCGTAATAATTTCCTGCAAGTGGGCATGTTCCTGGAGAATTTCTTTATACCGCGTCCTGTCTTTAGGGAGCTCAGGATCTGCCATTTGTATTTCTAAATCTCGGTAACGGGCTTCTAAGGCATCTAATTTTTCAAACATACAATTTTACACTTTCGAATTAGAAGATTTCCCTCGGGAGGGTTTTACGAAACCGAAGATACTTCCACAAGCACCCCCTACAATGTGGGCAAACTCGGAAATATTATTATTCTGAAAAGATCGGATTACTTCCCCTGCTAAATAAATAATAAGCACTAGAATAAACGTAATAGGAATTTCTCCCTGCCGTATATTGGCAAAACTTACCAGGATAATCATCATAAACACAATACCGCTAGCCCCCAAAAGGCCCGTGGGAAGAAATAGTACATTCAACAAACCGGTAATAAAGGCGGTAACCAGCATCATAAAAAAAAGTCCCCCAGAACCGTACTTTTCTTCTAATATAGGCCCTAAAAGCAATAATAGGGCGAAGTTTCCTAAAAAATGAGCCCAATGCAAATGCCCGAGTACATGGGTAAATAACCGAATATAGTGGTAGGGATTTGAAAATTGAAACCCTCCCTTTCCGGGTATTGAAAAAAGATTTACGATAAACCCTGTCCGGAACAGAGTATCCGAAAGTAAGATAACAAAGGCTAGAAGGGTAAAATTAAGAGTAACCGGAGCATTATATCGGATACGCATACTAAAATCCTAGTATAGTAAGATTCCCTTACCGTGTAAACAATCCTAAAGATTAGCCTTTTGCTCCGGTTGACACAGGCAGAGGGCTTAAATAGGATACTTCAAGGGAGGAAAAATGGGTAAACGTTTGAAGAACCTTACTATTGCTATTGTAGGATGCGGAACTGTGGGAGGTGCCGTTGCATCTTTATTATTGAAAAATCAGGCCTCTTTAGAAAAGAAAACAGGTCTTAAGTTTCAACTTAAATACTTGGTCGATAAAGACTTTAGTCGGGCCGAATCCTTAGCTCTTCCCCCCTCCCTTTTCGAGAAAGACCTAACGAAGGTTCTTTCCGACTCAGAGGTTTCTATAGTTCTAGAACTTGTAGGGGGTACCACCTTTGCTAAAGAAGTTATAGAAAAAGCGCTTCATGCGGGTAAACATGTAGTAACGGCAAACAAAGCCTTACTTGCAGAAGCCGGACCCGAATTAATTCGAATTGCCCATAAGCATAAAGTGTCTTTAAGTTTTGAAGCTAGCTGCGGAGGGGGGATCCCGATAATTCGGGCGTTATACGATGGACTTATCGCCAACTGGATCGAGGCTCTCTATGGTATACTTAACGGCACCTGCAATTTTATTCTAACTAGAATGACCAAAGAACATATTAGCTACAACGAGGCCCTTCGTCAGGCTCAACAATCCGGTCTAGCGGAAGCAGATCCCACGTTAGATGTATCCGGAATGGATACTGCCCACAAACTAACCATCCTATCTTCCTTAGCCTTTGGCCAGAAAATGGACCTAAAAGCGATTCCGGTAGAAGGGATAGACACCCTGCAAACTTTAGACATTCAGTATGGAGAAGAATTAGGGTATGTTATTAAGCTATTGGCCATAGCTACCCGGTTAAACGGTGGGGTATGCCTACGTGTACACCCTGCCTTTATTTCCCGTGAACATCCCCTAGCCTGGGTAAGTGGCTCCTTCAATGCCATTAGTGTGTATGGGAGTGCCACCGGCCACACCATGTACTATGGCCGGGGCGCTGGCGGTGTACCTACCTCTTCGGCTGTAGTGGCCGATATCGTGAGTGCTGCCTTAGGACACCCGTATTTTCACACCTTAAAACTCTGGCCTGACCGTACACCTTCTGCCAAGCAAGTATCCACCGATGAACTTGTATCTCGCTTCTATCTACGATTTATGGTCACCGACACAGTAGGGGTACTTGCAAAAATCGCCTCTGTGTTGGGAAAAAACAATATCAGTATTGCCTCGGTTCTGCAAAAAGAGATCCCTGAAACTGCAGAAACCCCCTCCATTGCACCGGTAGTTATTCTAACCCACAAAGCAAAGGAAAAAAATCTGCGCAAAGCTCTATCCACTATACGAACCTTAGATGTCGTGCGGGAAGAGCCGGTCTGTATCCATATTCTCGATGAACACGAGGAGAATTTTTAATTCTCTCTGTAAGGGGAGGAACTTGATATGGAAATGTCTCAAAATAAGGTTCAGGATGATCCCTGTGAAGAGGGGAAAAAAATTACCTCTCGACAGGGATTAGATGCTGAATCCATTGCCTGGGGTTTTGCAGAACATCTAAAGTATACCCTTGGGGTAGATAAATATACGGCTACGAATCACGACCGCTTTATGAGTTTAGCCTATGCAGTCAGAGATCGCTTAATAAATCAATGGATCAAAACCCAGCAAACCCACCATTCCCGTAATGTGAAGCGAGTATACTATCTTTCTCTCGAATGGCTCATCGGCCGATTAATGGGCATGAATGTTATTAACCTGGGTATCGAAGGGCCAGTTCGAGAGGCACTCCAATCTCTCGGATATGCGTGGGAGACTTTACAGGAAGAAGAGGTAGATGCAGGGTTAGGCAACGGAGGTTTAGGTCGGTTAGCAGCCTGCTTTATCGACTCCCTCGCTACCATGGAGCTACCAGCGTTTGGGTACGGACTGCGGTACGACTATGGTATTTTTCGCCAGGATATCGAAAACGGATATCAG
>JBDNDI010000325.1:0-3170 GCA_046719195.1 Spirochaetales bacterium
CTGTAATGGAGGTGACGGGAATTGAACCCGTGACCCCTTGAATGCCATTCAAGTACTCTAGCCAGCTGAGCTACACCCCCATGACAATGGCATCATACAAAAACTGCTTATTCCTGTCAATAATGATGTCCCAAGCCGATAAAGATTTCGTACCGCTTATATCCGTCTTTTGGGCTTGTGCCTGTAAGCTTCTTGTCTTCCCATACGGCCTCTAGATCCCAGCCTATGGAACCTCGGATGTACAGACTCCGGGCAAACCGAGGAAATACGATTACTTCTATACCACCCCCATACCAATTATCTTTAGACCAATCCAAGGCTTGCTCTTTTCGTTTTGTAAGAGCATAGTCAAAAAAAGGACCCATCTGAACTTCCAGGTAGGGATCTAAGAACCAGGTCCACATTTTTATTAAGAGGTCTGTATTTACATACAATACAAGGTTACCCTGTAACCGATCGTCCAGAATACCTCGGATAGGAGCCCCCACATTATCATCCGGGTTAATACCCATCTCTTTATCAAAATGGTAAAAACCACTTAAACGCCCGGAGAGGCCTAACCAACCCAAAGCTTTGTGACCCGTAGCTTCCCATGTTACTTTTCTCTCCCAAGCATCTTTACCATAGTTATAAAACAAATCGTTTCCCAAAGAAACATTTCCACCATCCCGGAAATTCCCTACCCAATCGATACGCTCAACTTTTAATTCATGATAAAAACCTGGTCCATACCCCCGCCGCTCTTCGCTTAATTCTCTATCGGGTCTATACTTTGCAGATATAAATACCTCAGGTGCATAGATAATATGGTTCCACCTCCCAATAGTAAAGGGAGTCTCAAACTCAGTGCCCAAGGATACCTTTGTTTGGTAATAATATCGGTCTCCGTAAAAATCTCTTCCTTCGTAAAAGGAACCTTGAGAGAGAGAAATAGTCCACAAACGACTCAAAAAGTCTATATCCATTGCCAGGGTTACAATAGAGGTAAAATCAAAACTTTCATCGGATGCATTGTACGTTAAAGATTCCTCTAACCCTACATTAAAATCTCTTTTGAAAAGCCGAAAAGGGAGTTTAAATTCTAAACTCTGACCGAACTCGTTCTTTTTCGTAGTAGTGATGGTGTAATCTAAATCTAGTTTTAGGGTTTCCATGGATCCTAAAAAATTAAAATCCCTTGTCCGCAAGCTTAAAAGTAGGCCCGTATTAGAATCATACTTAAAATACGGGAGGATAATAAGATTCCAGGTATCCCGGGTGTACACTTTTACCTGTACTCCCTCCATACCATCGGTTCGGGGAGTACTAGCATATTCGAGTCTCACCTCAGAGAGAACTCGCTGATTGATCAATAGTTGTTTTTTATCCTGCAGATACTCTTCTAAATCCTGCTTGGTACTAAATGTTTTTCCAATTTCAAAGTTTATCTTTTTTGCAAGTATATACTCCCAGGTTTTTCCCTCTATTGTGTATTCGACAGTTTCTATAATGTAAGCCTTTTCCGAAGCGGGTGACTGGGCTTGCAAAGGGGACAGGACGAAGAGCAAAACGAGCAGTGCAAACCCTGCCAATTTTCCAATGGTTGAATACAATATTTGCCTCCTGTAAGGGATTTTCGTTATTGTCCTGGAGTGGAGGCGCTCTGTCAAGTTAAATTTTTATGCGGATTCTCGAAGAATTAATTCAGGGCTGAAGATTACTACTTCGTTCCTTTTTTCCGGGTTTTGAATTCGTTCCAGCAGTAGTTCGGACGCTTTTTTCCCTATTCGATTGGGGGGACAGGACACGGTGGAGAGAGACGGGCTAAAGAGAGATGCATCCGAAGTATTATCGAACCCCACTACGTCAAAATCTTTTCCCGGCACCAGTTGGTTTGCCCATAAACCGAGAATTACACCATAGGCAACTACATCGTTAAAACATACGGCAGCAGTAGGTGGGTCCTTTAATTGCATTAGATTATTAACCCACCGATACCCGCCGTCTACAGTCGTTTCACAAACACAATTATATTCATCTGGTAAAGGAAGATTTGCCTCTTTTAAAGCCCTGCAATACCCTTCGTACCGTTCCCATCGGGTAAAAGACCCGAGAGTCCCCCCGATAAAGGCGATATGTCTGTGTCCTTTTTTTATCAGATATCGGGTAGCTACAGTAGTTCCCCCAAAGTTATCGGGCCCCACATAATCTGCATCACATCCATCTACCGGCCGGGTAAATAATACTAAGGGAGTGCCGGTTCTTTCACAGATTCGCAATTCTTCCTGCTGAGTGCCTAAGGCAGGACAGAGAAGAACCCCTTCCACATTGTACTCTAGCATGGTGCGAATAGCTTTACTTTGTTTCTCCCTATCTTCAGAAGTCTTTGCCAAAAGAAGGGAATACCCAAAGGTTTCTACTGCTTCTTCTACTGAACTAGTAAGTTCGGTAAAAAACGGATTCAGGATATTCGGCACAATTAACCCGATGGTAAGCGACTTTTGAGTCCGTAATCGGGCGGCTGACCGGTTGTATACATAGCCCCTTCGCTGCGTAGCTTCCCACACCTTTCTTCGTGTATTTAAAGCCACACATTCCTTGTTCCGTAAGGCCAGGGAAACGGTAGCCGTTGAAAGGCCTAACTCGTCGGCTATATCTTTTAGGGTTACAGAAGCGCGTTTTACACTCATGACAAACCTAAAGAAGAATAGAACTCGGGTCTGCGTTCTTTAAACACATCGTTGTAAGGATTGATCTTTTTTTCTCGAGATAATTTGGGGTCTATGTCACAGGCTAATACTGTCTCCCCCTCTTCTGGCCCCCGAAGTAAATACTCTCCTCTAGGGGATACCAGGACACTCTCTCCTGTAAAGGTAAGGCTTTCTTCTTCTCGAAACTCCGTCCCGGTTCGGTTGGCCGTGGCAATGTACACCCGATTAACTAAGGCTTGAGCGAAATCTGCCTGTTGACAGTAGGGCATTACTAGATTTGAAGAATGAGCAATAAGGTCGGCACCAAGAAGAGCTAGGGTACGGAAACTTTCCGGGAAAAACCAGTCGAAACAAATGGCTAGCCCAATATTTACCTCTTTGTAGGAAAATACAAAAAATCCTGTGTTGCCCGGTAGAAAGTAGAGCTTCTCTTTGTAAAACAGGTGAGTTTTCCGATACAAAAAATGACTGCCATCAGAT
>JBDNDI010000326.1:0-3167 GCA_046719195.1 Spirochaetales bacterium
TAGTAAGGATAAACCCTGCTAGTCGGGGACCTCTATCCTTGCCAATAAGAATCTGGTACAAATCTATAAAAAATTGTTTAGGGTCTATCCCCTGTTCGTTGCATATCTTGTAGATTTCTTCCGCCAAGGTTTTTTCATCCAAAGCAGAAAACTTTTCCTCTAAAAGCGTTCGGAAGGCCCCTACGGCTTTCCGGGACTCCTGCGACAAAGGCACAGGATCGTCTTTCGGGGATCGAAGGGTAAATCGGAAGTCCTCTGGAGCAAAGGTAGTGATCCAGTTCCAGGCGCATCGGGCCCGTATCGCCAGGCGCTCCCGATCCGATGGGGGAAGATCCGTAAGCATATCCAGGGTTTTTTCTATATCTCCCCCGGTTATCTGAAGCAGGTTACAGAGGTGGCGGAAAGGTACCTGATAGGGCATTTCTTTGGGGACTTCCTGAACCTGGGAGAGTTCGTAGATCCGCCGCTCTTTCTCCCTCCGCTTTTCATCCACCGCATCTTTACCATACGCAATACGCTCACACCGATCGTAATCTTCGTAAATTTTAATTACGTCTAAATCAAAGGATATCGCAAACTCGGTATTGGGCCGCGTACCAGCAAAAAGATACCGGGTAACCTCTGGCGTATACACGGCAAGCACATCTTCTAAAGAAATTACCTCACCGGAGGAGGAGGAAATTTTCCCTCCCCGGCCTTTAATACTGATAAAGTCGTATTGAAAACTAACGGGAGCCTCCCAGTTGTATACCTCCCGTACAATCTGGCTTGCGGTATCAAAAGACCCCCCTTCGCTGTGGTGATCCTTTCCCGCAGGTTCAAAATCTACCTTTTCATAAGCCCAACGCATAGGCCAATCTACCCGCCAGAATAGCTTTACTACACCCGTTTTCCGTAGGTCTACCTTTTCCCGATGCTCACAGGAGGAGCAACTATACTCGATTTCGTACCCACCGTCCCAGGAGAGTACCTCTGTGGTGTCTCGGTTACAGGCTCCACAGAAAACCGAAACCGGCCACCAGTCTTCCGGCAGGGGCTCGGTACGGTGGGCATTCAATATGTGCCGGATCACCTCTCTCTTTTCTAAGGCGAGTTTCATGGGCTCTGCATAGAGAGAAGCACGGTACCGCTTAGCCTGGTACAGATATTCGGGCTTTATCCCTACTTGAGGTAAAATCTTCTCAACGGCCACTTCATGGTGCCGGGCATAACTTTCCTCTTTTCCAAACGGATCGGGTACAAGAGTTATGGGCCAGCGGAGATGAGCCTGCAGCATTTCCTGCTGGGGCATATTTTTGGGGACTTTTCGAAAGACATCATAATCGTCCCAGGAATAGATAAACCGGACTTGTTTTCCTAAGTCCCGCAAAGCCCGAACCACAAGTTCCACGGATATAATTTCCCGGAAGTTCCCTATATGAACCGTGCCCGAGGGGGTTATGCCAGAGGCACAGGTATAGAGGGCTTTTTCCCCTTTTTCACGTATAACTTTCGCAGCATATACATCTGCCCAGTGAGAAGTACGAGGTTGTAGCTGATTCATTGCCTGCTATTATAAAAGAAAGACGTTTTTAATCAAGAAGCCTTAAAGGTAACTGTAAGTGGGATCAACCTTTGTTTACTTACAAATCTACTTTTGTTTATCCGTATTCTTCCCCCCCTTGCGTTTCGTATGTTGCGAACAGGCTTTCCTGAGCTTTTCCATCCTTAATGGGTAGTTTGATTTAATCTGTTAACTCCTTTTAATTGAAAGAGTTACATCGTTGCACCTTGTTTTACAAAAATATTTATTACTAATTATATCAGAATGGTATACCCTTTGCATTATTTCAGGCAGGAGGCCAATATGAAAAAAATAATAATATTACTATTGTCGTTGGTGTTTGTGTGGGCAGGTTGTAATCTTTCGTCCGGTTCAGGAGGGGGTGGAGATGAAGGCGGGGGTGGAGGTGGAGGCGGTGGGACTATTTCCCAGCAGCCTATTACCAGTATCAATGGTACCCTTGCTAGCTATTTTGATGTTTCCGGAAGTACCTTAGATTATACTTTTACTTCAGGCAAAAGCATATTCTTCGGGTTCCAGAATATGCATCCGGAAACCTTTTCCTCTTTTAAAAGTAACAGTGCGACCTTCAATTTTTCTCTTCCTGCCAATCTCGAACTATCGAATCTTCAAACCGGAAATGAAGTATTCGGCGGAGGCTTAACCTACAGCAATACTTCGGCCAAATTTGTTCAAGGTTTTCTTGCCGTAGTTTCCAAGGACCCTTTCCCTGAATCTATATACAGTAATCGCCAAGAATTAGTTATCCTGAAGGGTAAACAAACCTCTACAGGTTCTGAATATCTCGAATACGTATATGCAAGCGCACCTACCATAGTATCGGGAACTGATGCAGAGGGTAATACGTTTGATTTAAATCTTGCTAGCGGCTGGAATCGAGTATTGGCCCGTTATTCCTACAGCACTGAAAAAATTCAATATACCTCCGAGACGGAACCCCCTGGTCTAACCTACCAGGGCATCGCCTCTGCAGAGGAAAAGCAGGTGTTTGTAAAAGCCACCACTACTCCTCAATATTTTTCTGAAAACGAGCTAATTAATTTTGATTTTACCGCTCGCCGCATCGTTCTGGAATACGGAGACGACGAAAACACCCAGTTGTACGCACCAGCTAATCAAGGCACCTTTAACTTTGTCTCTCCGATCCCTCTCTCAACCATGTTAGGTTCGGCTGATACAGTGTTTGGTAACGGAATAAGCAGCAACCGCTCGGACGCAAGGTTCACCCGTCTTCGGATAAAGGTTTACGAGACAAGCGGAGACCCACATTATACGCCTAATGATGACCCTATCGGTGAACTTTTTCGGGCAAAGCAAGAGAACGATGTAGACATCTTTCTAACCTATTTCTACTCTTCTATAGATGGGGTTACCCTTTCAGGAACCACAAGTGGCTCTTACGATGAAAATTTTGGTGGAGAAGTGGGAGTTTCTCTCTCTCAAGGCTGGAACATCGTAAAAGGGGTATTAGATACTATTGATAACACCATCACGTATTCTATCCCCCAGCCCGCAGATTTTGAAAGGCTAGAATGGATAGTTTATCCGACGACGACACCGGAGTGAGGGAAATAGGAGCATAGTCCCCAACGTAACCCCTTCT
>JBDNDI010000327.1:0-3160 GCA_046719195.1 Spirochaetales bacterium
AATGCCAAAAAGGTCATTAACGACATAATTGCCAAAGGATCGGTAGAGTATGGTTGGTTAGGGGTAAACTCCGGTAATCCCTCGCGGGAATTGCGGGAAAGCTTAAACATCAAAACCACTTCCGGTGCCTTTGTATTTGATGTGTTCCTCGGAAGCCCAGCAGACAAAGCAGGGATTCAGCCGGGAGATTTAATTGTGCGGGTAGGTAACACCGAAGTAAAAGATTCTAACGATCTAGTGCGCCTTGTGGGGAATCTAAACCCGGGTACCGTTACCCAGCTTCAAGTTATCCGATTTGGAGAGACCCTAACAGTTTCAGTGCGCATGGAAGCGCGGCAACCCGAAACTGAATTAGATAAATTAGCTCGTCGAGCTTGGCCAGGATTCTCTGCAGTGGAACTTACCCAACAGATTCGTCGCAATCTGAATCTGAGTGCAGATGCAGGCAGGTTAATTATCGGAAATGTTACCTCTGGAAGCTCCGCAGAATCCGCGGGATTACGAACCGGAGACATTATCCGGGAGATTAACGGAAAACGAATTAACTCTGTGGCCGACTTTTACCGGGCCATAAACGTGAATCAAAAGGAGTTCATGATTCGTATCAACCGTTCCGGCAATGAGTTCCTAATCGGACTTGTCCGGGAACGATAAGGGAACAGAAACCTATTCTCCCCCGGCTCCCGTGGGCAACTGCCCCGGGGGCTTTTTTTTGTACGCAGGAAAGGGGATATAAAACGTCGTTTGTTATCCCCCGGGCATCTGCCCCGGGGGCTTTTTTCTTGGACCAGGCATACACAAGGAAGGCGAAACTTAAGAAAAACCGCGGGCAATTGCCTCGCGGCCATTTAGGAAGCAAAATGCAGAAAATGGATAACCTATTGCAAGGGAGCGCCGAAGGTTAGCCCGAGAGCAAAAGCCCGGTTGTCGTCCATTGCATCAGTTAAAATGGCATCGATGACGAACTTATACTTTTTTAGCTGCGGTATAGAGCCTAAGTCTATTCGTATACCGGTATTCAAGGTGCCTCGTTGGAAAGCATTGGCCCCTACTGCCTGAGCACTGTAGGAAAAGTTGGCAAAATCCGTTATCCAATGAATATAGTTTTGAAAAACCTTGGGAAAAAGCAGGAGGTCAAAACCCATACCGAAATCGATATTAGATTTTGGGATAGGATCCCCAAAGGACTTTCCAACCACTACCGTGGTTAAAGAGGGCATGCCAAAGAAATTCCCCGGATAGGTAGCGGATAGGTATATCTGGGTAACGTTGTCATCATTTCCCCCCTGTTTCAGCATCTGAAAGTTTGCCCCAATTGCAACAAAGGTTCCTTTGGTAGGTAATTGGATTTTCCCCCCCAGAATAATGTCCTCATTGTCATCTCCAAACTGCGTATCGTAGGCAAAGGAAATCTCGGCAATTTTAAAAAGACTCACGCTACCCTTGGGGATGTGAGCGGTTTCATCGTCTATAACGGCATGGTAACCCAAATCGATCGCTAAGTTAGCAGTTCTTTCCCATCCGATTTGCCCAGTGGGGATGGAAATAAGCCCCGTAGCGCCGTTCAAGCTCATTCCTTTTAATGTTTGAGCCGACATAACACTCGTACCGATTAACAAGATCACCAGCACCATCCCGAAGATTCTCTTTTGGTTCATACTTCACCTCTTCAATAAATTTTTAATGAAAAGGTAAGAAATTTAATTGAGAAAAGTCAAGAAGAAAAAATGCAAATTAACGGCAAATTAAAAGGGACGGAGAGCAGGGGCAATGGCGAACCAGCAGTGTAACCAGAGTTAGCATTGTTGTAACAATAGTTAGTCGGTAAGGTTATTATCATAAAAGTACTATTGATGTAGAAATAGAGATATTTATTAATTTCCTTTTATTTCCTTTTAATAAAAACAGTTACCCCCACTTTTGTGTGTCAATTTAGAACCGGAATAGAGCTCTTTATGGAATAGTTTTTGCTTTAATTTATGAGGGAGGTACAAAGATGAAGAAATTATTTACTTTCGTGTTTTTTGGGGTTCTTCCTATTTTCTTAACGGCACAGAGTGTCTATCTAGAACAAAAGCAAAGCGGTGTGGGAATAGCTGGAGGTTTTTCTTCTAACAAAAACGCCTCTTCCTTCGATTTAGGTATTGGTTTTGCTTTTATAGGCCGAATTGATTTAGCCTTGGATTACTCTGCCATTAACTTTAAAGAGAAATTAGAAGGTGAAGCGGTAACCGCCTATTCTTTCCAATTATCTACCGAGGTATTTCCTGTTAAGCAAACACAAGAAATTCCCCTTTCTCTGGGCTTAGGAGTGGGTGTAGGTTTCGCTTCCTATGATTCGGTTATTTTAGATTATCTAGGTTGGGAAATGTCAGAAACCAGCCTCAGTTTGGGTATAAGCATTCATCATAACGCAAAAGTTACCTCTTCTTTTTCTCTAGTACCCTCCGCAGGTTTCAGTTACATAAAGACCACCCTTTCCATTGAAGACTCTTATGGGAATTTTGTAGAGGAATCAGAAGCGTACACAGGGGTTGGAATGGGTATGGGGCTTCTATTTTCTTTACAAGAAAAGACCCGGCTTTTGCTTCGTCCCTCTGTTTTTATTTTGGATAACGAACCTACATTTACCTTAGTTTTTGGCTTATTAGGGATATTTTAAAAATATTTAAAAACACCCTTGCAATCTCAAAATGTAGAAACCATAATGAATTTGGTTATGCACCTTAAATACAGGCGGATTCATCATCTCCTTTATTTGCAACAAACCGTAACCTTCCCCACCCTTCCAACCTTCCTATTTCGGAGTATCTTGGGCAAAGAACTACGGCGGTTAGCCTGTATTTTTCGGGGGCGTCCATGTACAGAATGCAGTCTAAAATATACCTGCGCTTATTCCTGGATCTTTGAAACACCCTTAGAAAACCAACCGGAGGTGTTGGAAGGTCGGGAGCGGGGAAGCCACCCTTTTCTGGTGGCGGTAGACGCGGCTCCGGGGGAAGAGCGAACCCAGCTTACCCTTACCCTCACCTTAGTGGGTAAAGCGGTCGAGTACTATCCCTACCTATACTATACGCTCAGAAAGGCGGGAGAAATAGGAATTCTTCGGGATCGAGTACCCTTTGAAATTGCGGAGCTAACCTGCGCACCCAGAAGCGTT
>JBDNDI010000328.1:0-3160 GCA_046719195.1 Spirochaetales bacterium
TAGCAAAAAATCCGAAGTTTCAAGGCAGAAGAGGACCTGTTGTGTTAGCTATATTGGACGGGGTTGGATATGGAGTCTATAAAGAAGGGGACGCGGTTGCGGAAGCCATGACGCAGAATTTAGACCATCTTCGGGATAACTGGCCTCATACCCGGCTAAAAGCCCATGGAACCGCCGTAGGTCTTCCCTCCGATGAAGATATGGGAAATAGCGAGGTAGGGCATAACGCCATTGGGTGCGGAAGAGTATATGCCCAGGGTGCCAAATTGGTCAGTAAATCGATAGAATCCGGTGCTCTTTTTAATGGACCGGTGTGGAAAAATCTGATTCAGTATGTAAAGCAGAACAACGGAACTCTCCATTTTATAGGGTTATTCTCTGATGGGAATGTGCACAGCCATATCGATCATTTAAAAGCTATGTTGGTGCGGGCTGCTGAAGTAGAAGGGGTCAAAAGAGCCCGGATTCATATCTTATTAGACGGCAGAGATGTAGGGGAGACTTCAGCTTTAGAATACATCGACCCTTTTGAAGATTTTCTAAGAACACTTAATCAAAAGGGAGTAGATTACTGTATAGCTTCGGGGGGTGGCCGGCAAGTTATTACCATGGACCGCTATGGAGCAAACTGGAACATGGTGCGCAAAGGATGGGAAGTTCATGTACATGGAATAGGTAGGCAGTTCCCTTCGGCCCATGAGGCGGTGGAAACTCTCAGGAAAGAGACCCAAGCGATTGATCAGGACTTACCACCCTTTGTAATTGCTAGAAATGGAGTACCTGTGGGGCCTATTCAGGATGGAGACTCGGTAATCTTCTTCAACTTCCGAGGAGACCGAGCCTTGGAAATGACCGCAGCCTTTGAGCAGGAAAACTTTGACAAGTTCGACCGGGGTAAAAGACCTAAGGTAGAGTATGCAGGGATGATGGAGTACGATGGGGACATGCATGTACCCAAACAATACCTTGTGTCTCCCCCCTCAATAGACCGAACTGTAGGGGAGTTTCTTGTAGCTTCAAAGGTACGCCAATTGGCCATTAGTGAAACTCAAAAGTTTGGTCATGTAACCTATTTTTTTAACGGGAACCGGACAGGGAAATTTGATGAGACCCTAGAAGATTATGTAGAGATTCCTTCGGATATAGTTCCCTTTGAGGACCGACCCTGGATGAAATGTGCGGAAATAACCGATTATGTAATTCAGGCTATTCAAGGAGGAAAGTACGATTTTATCCGTTTGAATTTCCCTAATGGAGATATGGTCGGTCACACCGGCATTTACCAAGCGGTTCTCTGTGCCATTGAGGCAGTGGACCTGTGTTTGGGTAGGCTTATAAAAGCGGTTCAAGCAGCCGGAGGTATTTTAATTGTTTCTGCAGATCACGGAAACTCGGATGACATGTTTGAACATGATAAAAAAACTGGCAAAGTAGTGTTAAAACCCGATGGTACTCCCAAAGCAAAAACTGCCCATTCCTTAAATCCGGTTCCCTGCATTATCTTTGACCCAGAAGGGAAAGGAGAATACGAGCCTAGATTAAGAGAAGGTCTAGGTATCAGTAGCCTTGCGGCCACTTGTATGGAATTGTTAGGATTCCTGCCCCCTGCTGATTACGATCCTAGTGTTCTGGTCTGGAAATGAAACAAAGAGTACGGGCAAAGGAAACTGGCTAAAGGCTCTGAATTTAAACTTTGGGTGCTTATAGGGAAGACGAAAGGGGAATCTCGAATATAAAATTAGCTCCCTCTCCTTGCCGGATGTGAAAAGAACCATTCAATTGCTCGGTTAGTACTTGTATCAGTTGTATACCGAAGTGAGTGCTGTTATCGAAGCTAAACGTTGGCGGTAATCCAACTCCAGTATCCTGATATTCAATCACTAAAGTTTCTTCCCTTTTTCGCGCTCTTAGGAAAAGGGAACCCTCTTTTCTATCCGGAAACGCATGTTTCATAGAGTTGGTAATTAACTCATTTACAATAAGCCCCAAGGCAGAAAGCAACTTGGGGTCTAAGGAGAGAGGTTCAATATCAAGATACAGGTGAATAGTATTGTTATGGGGAAATAAAGCAACTACCTCCTGTACGAGGCTTTCTAGATATAAAGAGAGGGAGAGGGTACCTACGGACTCTTCCCGGTATAGCTTCTTATAAAGCAGTTCCATACTTCGAATGCGATTTTCTGCATCTTGCAGGGCAGCCATAGCTTCAGGTTGTTTTAGTTTGGACCGTTGCAAGGAAAGCAGGCTTATAATCACCGCCATATTGTTTTTTATTCTATGATGGACTTCTTTCAGAAGCAACTCTTTTTCTTTGAGCAAAGATAGTATTTTGTGCTCCATTTCTTTTTGAAGGGTAATGTCTTGATAATGGGCATAGATGTATAATTTACCCTTGATGGTAGTAGGTGCTCCGATAATCAATACAGGAAAACAACTGCCATCTTTCCTCCTCCGCACACTTTCCTGTTGTACTACTTTACCCTCCAGAACCGCCTTGGAAAGACCTGAAGCCTCGTCTAATAAGTAGGGGGGTACAATTAGATCATTTATGTATTTTCCCCGTATTTCTTCACTGGAATACTGGAAAAGCTTGGTGAACTGGAGGTTACATTCTATGAAACGGTCCTGGCCATCTAGTAGGGCAATAGCTACCGGGGCATGTTGAAACAAATGCTCGAAATGGGCTTTTTGCTCTTCTAGCTCCTCTTCTTTCAGCTTAAAGGAGGTAACATTATTTAAGTAACATAAAACATAGGGAGTAGAAGTAGGTATGGAAGAAGAATAAGTACGGAGGGTGTATTGAAAGCACAAAGAATTCGGTTCGGTTTCTCTATCGATATACGCAAAACCGGCAATTCTCCCCTCTGATTCTTTTTGGGATGTAGCTTTCCGTATAACCTGGAAAAACCCGCAACCGGGGCAGTTTAAAGAATATCCACAACCCTGTGGACTTAAGTTCCGGTTCTTACAATTTACTAGATCTCCTAAATGGAGCGGGATAGGGGCATGAGAGGCTAATCCAAACAGAAACCGAGCGTCTTCATTAAGCCAAAGAATCTTTTCCTCTGCACCTAACAGAATAAGCGGGGCAGGTATATGTTCCAACAGCCTTTTTTCTTCCTCTGTTAAAGGGGATGGATTACCCATATTTATAGGATTA
>JBDNDI010000329.1:0-3148 GCA_046719195.1 Spirochaetales bacterium
CCAGTTGTACTCCACTGCATCAAACCTGCACACAGCTAAACATTCCCCGCAGCCGATGCACTTTTCTTTAATAATAAAGGCTTTACCTTCTTGTTCGATAATAGCGTCCTCTGGACACCAAAAGATACACTGTCGGCAAAGGGTGCAGGCTTCTTTTTTTACCGCAGGCTTCATGGTGGAGTGCATGCGGAGTTTTCCTTTGCGGCTGGCAAGACCCATACCGATGTTTTTAATGCAGGCTCCTAACCCTTCTCCTATATGCCCGGTTGGGTGGGAAATCACCACAAGGGCGTCAGAAAACACTGCATCCCGGGCAATAAGAACTTTAGAAAAGATTTTACCTGGAATCTCTACCTCTACTTCTGAGTTTCCATAGAGCCCATCCGCCATAATAAAAGGAGCCCCTACTTTATCGTACCCAAATCCGTGTACATAAGCATGGTTCAGATGGTCTATGGCGTTGGAACGTTCCCCTTTGTAGAGGGTAGAAGTCTCTGTAAGAAAGGGAGAGGCACCTATCCGTTTGATTCGTTCTACTACTACCTTTACGATCTGGGGTGCCACATGCGTAGTGTTCTTCTTCTCGCCCACATGGGTTTTTACTGCTACTTTATCTTTTTTGCTTAGTATAGAATCGAACCCTGCTACTTCTAACAGTTTCCGGGTGCCTTTTACCCGTTGCTCTAAGGTGCTTTTTTCCGGCAGATCGAAGAAATATACAGTCGTCTCTTGATGCATACCCATCCCCCTAGTGCTTATTTCTATTGTATATAGACTTTTGCCTTTTTAACAAGGATAATCAACCGGCTTTTAATTCCCTTCCACCCTGTTTCTTCCTAATTCTTTGGCCCGGTATAGAGCTTGGTCGGATGTCTTAATAAGATCGGTGACACTGGTTATTTCCTTAGAAGGCACACAGGACCATCCTACACTGATGGTTACAGGAAGACTTTGATTGTTGTATACAAACTGATAAGCTCCCACACGAGAACGGATTCGTTCGGCCAATATGGAAGCTGCTTCAGGGTTGTCACTATCAAGCAAAACTGCAAACTCTTCCCCTCCATATCGGGCCACTATATCCCCTTCCCGTACACAGGAACGAATAATCTCGCTCACTTTTTTGAGCACGTAATCTCCGGCTGCATGACCGAAATTGTCATTCAGGGCTTTAAAATGATCAATATCTGCCATCAGAAAACAAAGAGGATTCCCGGAACGCTTTCTTCTAGCAATTTCCTTCTGTAACAGCTCTTTTAAAGTACCATGATTATAAAGACCCGTAAGGGAATCTCGGGCAGCTTTTTCTTTTAGTTCCCCTTCCCTCTGGTCAATTATCTGCCTTAATTGGTTAAATTTTTCTATTACCTGATCGATCTGACTACCCGTTCGTAAGGTTTTTAAATGGGATCTAGGCTGGTTGTGAATTAGTCTATCCATCGCATCCAGTAATTCTGAAAGAGGACGGGTAAGATACCAGAAGGTAAGAATCAATAAAATAGCTAACACTACAAATACCGATAAGGAAGCCGTTACTAAAGCAAGTAGTTGCCTGTCTAAAGGATCTTCCAGAGCGTCTTGTCTAGCTTCTACCACAATACCAACCTGTAAAGGAGCTAGCCAAGTATAAGCAGCGTACTTTCCCACCTCCTGGTCCTGGTATAAAGTAGCTCCCTCTTTACCGTTTAGTAAGTTTTTTACAGGAACCGAAGAAGAAACAAAGGAAGGATCCTCCTCTATATTCGGGTCTAGAGGATAGCGGCGGATGTATTCGGGATTAGAAATTACCTGTCCTTTTGAGTTAATAAACTTTACTGTAAAGGCTGTGGGGCTATTAAGACTAGAGTCATACATTGAGGAGAACACTCTTAAGAACGTAGGAAGGGTAATAAACCCTGCCAGCACTCTATCTACTTTTCCCTGACGGTACACAGGTGCGCTTATAGAAAGAGTGGATATCCCCACAGATCTTCCACGGAAAAATCCGCTAACAAAAGAATTCCCCGCTAAAGCGTACTGGAAATATTCGCGGTCGGACAAATTTAGACTAAAAGAAGCCCCTCCCCCCGCAGTTGCTTGAATAATGCCGTCTTTACTTAAGAGAATAACATCCGCAAATTCCCGGTACACCTCGCGGAATTTACTTAACACATTAACGTGACTTTCCGGATAACCCTCTAGCATTTTCGCTAAACTTTGAATATTCTTCTGCTTTTCACCAAGCCAAGCTTGTACTCTGTGCTTAAACTCCCGGGCTATATCGGTTAACGTGGCTAGTTGCAGGTTACGAAAGGATTGTCTAACCGATCTAGCTGCCCAGTAGGTTAAGGTACCGAAACCAAGGAAAATTACTAGACTAAATACAAGAATAATTCTGCGGAAAAAGGGACTTTTTAGGAACTGCATACCTATATTTTACAGTCTCCTATATTCGTATTTTTCGATAAAGTCAATACATACACCTTGACATAGTTGCTTTAAACACTATCATCGGAATCATGATTCCTCCTAGAGTCCTTCGCGTTTTGGAACAGCACCAGCTTAAAGCCTTAGAGTTCGAACCTGGTTCTACTCCTACCGCTGAACTTGCGGCCCGCCGAATTGGAGTGCAGGTAGGGCAAATTGCAAAATCCATCCTTCTCCTCGGTAAAGACGGAAAGTACCGCATGGTCGTGCTTGCCGGAGACAAAAAGCTCCAAAACAACAAACTAAAGACTCTTTTTGGAGTAAAAACTAGCATGGCAGGTCCCGAAGAGACCTTAACCATAACCGGGTTTCCTCCTGGCGGTGTTTGCCCTTTTGGTTTAGATGGCACAGTAGAAATTTATTTAGATGTAAGCTTACAGGAATACAGTCTTATATATCCTGCGGCCGGCACAGATTCTACAGGCGTTCCCTGTACGTTTACCCAGTTGCAACAGATTACGGGAGCAAAAATTTGTGATGTCACCTAAGGTATCCCTAGGCGGTTATCGATGAGACTCAGCACACGTACTCGGTATGGCTTACGGCTCATGTATCAACTGGCTTTGCGGTACAACCAAGGGCCGGTACAATTGTCTGAGGTGGCAGCCCGCGAAAATATTTCCGAAAAGTATCTAGGGCAAATCGTAATCCCCTTAAAGTCCTCCAAACTTATACGTTCTAT
>JBDNDI010000033.1:0-13841 GCA_046719195.1 Spirochaetales bacterium
AGACCCCATACTCATCTACAACGATGGCAATATGTACTTTTCGACGCTTCATTTCCCGTAAAAGGGAATCTAATTTTTTACTTTCTGGCACAAAGTAGGGTTTTCGGATAATTTCTTCAAAACGAATGGGTTGGCCTTGTACAAGTTTTACTAAGATATCCTTCACATAGAGCATTCCGATAACATTATCGATTGTATCTTTGTACACAGGAAACCGGGAATAACCCGATTCAACGATTTTCTGTAATACTTCAGTCACTGGAGCATCGAGGGAGAAAAAAACCACATCGATCCGGGGCACCATGATCTCTTTTACGGAAGTGGAGGATAATTCTCGGATACCATGAATCATTTCTCGTTCGTCAGGGGTCTCCGAGGTATACCGGCTTATTGAAAGGGTGCGCAGTCCAAGGATTTTTTCAATCCATTTTCCCCAGCTCATGGACGTATCCGCTCCTCTTTCAGTAGTTTAAGAAGGGTATCTTGTAGGGATAGCATCTGCTCCTGTTCCTCATCTTGTTCATGATCGTATCCTGCAAGGTGAAGAATGCCATGAATCAGTAACCGTTTTAACTCTTCTTCCCAGCTTGTATCATTCTGTGTTCGGTTTACTTCTACCATTTCTACAGAAACCACCAAATCGCCCGCTGTTTTAGGGGAGCCTTCCGGATCGGGAAAATCTTCCCCTTCTAATTGGGAAAAGGAAAGGACATCGGTAGGCTCGTTTTTATTCCGGAACCGATTGTTCAGCTCTTGGATAAAAAGATTGTTACAAAATACTATGGAGAGTTCCCAATTGTCCAGACGCAGGGCGTCTAAAACTCTCTGACAAAAACTTTCAGCCCCCTCAATCCAATTCGGCTCAGGGATCCCCGTAACTGTAATGTCTATGGTATTCATTCTTTACCCTCGGCTTCGTAAGCTTGAACGATCTTCTTTACTAGAGGATGCCGAACTACATCTTGAGGGGTAAAGAAGACAAAGTAGATCTCTCTGATTTCTCTTAATATTTTCATGGCATGAATTAATCCAGAGGCTTCTTTTTTAGGAAGATCTATCTGAGTAATATCACCGGTTACTACCACCCGAGAATCTTCTCCCATACGGGTAAGAAACATTTTCATTTGTTCCCGTGTAGTATTTTGTGCTTCGTCTAGTATTACCACGCAGTTTTTCAAACTCCGCCCTCGCATATACGCTAAAGGGGCTATTTCGATCATGCCATTTTCCTGCAGACGGTTAAGCAATTCATGGGGTACTAAGCTTTCCATTGCATCGTACAAAGGACGCAGGTAAGGATTTAATTTTTGGGTTAGATCTCCGGGTAAAAATCCAAGAGATTCCCCTGCCTCCACAACGGGTCGGGTTAAAATTAATTTTCGCTTTTTACGGCTAATTACCTCTTCTAAAGCACAGGCTACAGCCAGATAGGTTTTTCCCGTTCCTGCGGGGCCGATACCAAAGCTTAACACGTGATTTTGGATGCCCTCTATGTACCGGGCTTGGTGGATTCCTCGAGGAAATACCCTACAAAAACCACCAGGAATATTTATGCTAGCATTACGGAGAAGTTCAATTTCTTGGGTATTTTGGGTTAAGATAGAAGCATACACTGCCCGAATTAAATCTGGGGTTGGAGATTGTCCTTGCAGAGCGTACGTTTCTAATTCTCCTATAAGTTGTTTGAATCTTCTATGTACCTGGAGGTTATCCGTTTCTAGAACTATTTCGTTTCCCCTTGAGAAAATGGGGGTTTCCAATACCTCTGCAATAATTTCCAGATTGGTATCATTCGCTCCACAGAGTTCGGAAAGAACTCCCGTATTTTCTAAAATTATGGATGAAGTTTTCTTTAATCTCACTCCTACGTATTCACCTCTTGTGTAAAGTTTACGAATAGTTATTCCTACCTGTCAATGGGCCGCTTAGTACAAAAGCCCTTGTTTATCGTAACGAAACTCAGATTTAATTTCGGGTATGGGTTTCCATTGCAAAAAAATCCCTAAGATCCCGTTCCACCGGAATTCTTGTTTACCCGTTGCTAAGGTAACCAATTCTGGGCTCCCTGTATAGGAAACAGTCAGAGTCCAATCATCCAGATAATGGATAGCTTCTATCCTAATAGAGCTCAGTTTAAAAAAGGATTCATACCTGTCTTGGGAATTGAAAAAATTGAAAGACTTTAATAGATCGACTAAAGGATTTCTCCATTTCCGGTCCACTTTTTCTGCAAGGGAAGGTACATACTGATACACTAGGGAGTTTTTTGATGTGGTGGATAGTTTTAAGTCTAAGAATCGGTAGATAGAAAAAGTCAGATCATAGGTAACGGAAAGGGAAGATTCCGTATACCGGATCAGGTTCATCCAAAGGTTACTCTGCAAGCCGCTAGACAAGCGAATACGATTTTTCCACATAGGATCCGGCTCATACCGGTAGGAAATAGCGGCATTGAAATCTGTGGGAATAAACTCTTTTTTTTCCTGCTTTATCCATCCTTGGGTCACTCCCCCGTAGGTATAGGGTTCGGTGTAACTAGCATTGAACCGGAATTGCAGATACCAGAGAAGAGCCTGGAAAGTAAGGGAGGTAGGATGTTCTTCTTCTAAATCGTACAGGTAGGTTGCCTGAAAATTAACGTTAGGGGTAAACTGAAGTCTTTGTTGTATAGAAAGGGGCTGATTCACCCAACGATCTTCAATTTTTTTCTGGGTAAAACCAACAGAAGTGATGGAAGGTCCCCAAATTAAGGACGTAACGGTAGCAAGGACTTCCTGTAAAGGAGGAAGGGTATAGGTCATTTGAAATTGTGTTTCTATAGGAGATAGATTGGCAATAAGATTCAATTGGCTCCTATGTTGGGTAATCGTCTTCTTTGAAAAATCTAAATACCGATCCTCGTAAACCGGATGTTCCCCTACTAAACTCGAAAAACTTCGCTGAAACAGTAAGGCATTTACCGTGTAGTTAGCGTTTGATTTCTGCCATACCTCTGTGTTCACTAAGGGATAGGTACTTAGGGTAAATAGGTCGGATATACTAAAACTTCGGTATTGATACGCGGAAAGCTCTAAATTTTTCACTACACCTGCAGGAAGAGCATCGTCCCAGATAGATACTTCTCTGTGACGGTGAGATAGGCTAAGGGTATTTTGTTGCTGGAAAACTTTGCCTCCCACCTGTAACTGAGAAAGGAGCTGGAAAAGGTTCTGCAAGGACAGAGTGGAATAGGAAAACTGATAGTCTACATCTTTGGGAAGCAACCAAGGCTCTGCATACGTGCTAGGTTGATAAACTAAAGAGGGCCGGTAAGAGTAGGATACATCGAAGACAAGAGGAATAGGAGAAAGGGTCGCCGGTACATTCGGCAGCAAGGGAGGAGGTTTCAGAATTATCCCTCCTTCGTCTTGCTCTACCTTTTCGATAGAATCCTTTTCCTGATCCTTTGCTACTTCATTTTTCTCCTCTGTTTCCCAAGGGGGCCGTAGCTCCTGGGAAGGCTTTTTAGGGGGTGGAGTTGTTTTGGAGGGAACCTCCTTTTCGAAAGAGGCGTAGCGAAACAGCTTACCACTCATTTCTAAGGACAGTTCTGGCAGAGTAAGCACATTGGGGTAATAAAACCTTCGGGTCGGATCCACGCTTTCGTAAGGGGAAAGTTTGGACAAAGGGATTTCTTTACTCCTCCAATTCAAGCCAGTTCGAATTCGGTTAAGTTGTAATGTTTGTATCCAAGGGGTGAAAGGAGCTGTATTAAAGGTATAGGATCCATCTAAAGACCAATTCAGTTGTTCTTTAAGCACGGAAGTGGACTCTTCAATTAGTATACCCTGTAATAGTTTACTCCAGTCTATTTGCTCCTTCCGATCTCCAAAATCATCCATTACATACGGGTCGGAAAAAGTCTCAAAAAGTAGGTTTAATACCAATGGACGAGAATTATACGCCACAATTAATTCGGCTTTATATCGAAAGGGTAATTCGATGTCCCAAAAATACGAAGTGTTCCAAAAGGTACGAAAACTACCCTCTGTCTCTTCCCAATAGGGTGTGTACACTCCGGGAAAGGTGGAAATTGTATTGTAATAAAGATTTCTACTTGCCCCTACACCGGTAGAAAAATAGAGAGTTTTTAAATTGGGGATAAGGTTTGGGAAAGCTCCTTCTAAGCCTGCATAAATTCCCAAACGACTGTAAACATCCAATAAAAGTTTAGCGTAGCGATCTGGGTAGGCTAACCTTTCTTCTGTATCCTTTAAAAAGATCCCGTGCCTTTCTTTTACCCGGTCATTTGGTTTTGGGTCGGATAATTGAAGAAATGAGCTTCCTCCTCCCTCTTGTTTCCTGTTTCCCACAAGGTAGGTGGTTGTTTGGATAAAGGTTCCTTCTCTGCTGCGGTACCCGAATACGGGATGAAATATCACCTCATCAGAAGGATAGAAGAAAAAGGGAAAGTAAAAGACCGGTATATGCCCAACATATAGGGTGGCATCTTTTACGCCCCACTCTTCAGGGCCAAAAATCCATATTTTTCCCGCTCTAAGGTGATAATTTGCAGGTATCCGAGGAGAAGAAGTAATAGAAGCCTCCTCCATCAGCATAAAGTCGCTTTTTGACCGCGAAACAAACTCCCCTTGTAGCCGAAACGTTAACACTTCACCGCTTATCGTTCTATCCCGTAGAGATAAACCCTCTATAAAATACCCTTCCCAATTATCCAGATTAATTAGCAAACTACTTCCAGAAAATTTCTCTTCTCCCCCTTCGTATTTTATTGCATAGCGAACATTTCCATGGGCACTTAGCAACTTCCTGCTTCGATTGTAAAGAACAGAATCGGCAAACAAAGTATAGGTATTCCCCTTTTTCCGGTCTTCCATTACTAGATGGACTCCCCCCTCTAGACGTACATAATCTTCTTCAAAGGTGTCTAGAGAATAATACTCTGTTGTAGCCGCAGATTTTATCTGTACTAAGGTTCCTTCTTCCTTTTCCTCTTCCTTAGGCACAGAAAGACCATAGTATTGATATAACCGGACTTCTAAATCTTTTCGGGTACCCGAAGTTGGAAGACCTAAGTCTTTACACCAATCTGCTAATTCGGCAAAGGTTGCAGTGGATATCTGCAGGGGAAGGGTTTGTAAAAATAGCTCAGAATGCGGTGAATCCTGGGCAGGGGAAGGTAAAGGAGATAGTATGAATATTAGGAATTTTAGGAAAATAATTCCCAACAGACGAGAGCGGCAGACGGGTAGGAGAGCCCCCTTTCCCTTCACGCATCCTCTCCCTTTATACAAACACCGAGCGCAGCTGGAGGGCTGTATGGGAGGTGAAGTTTCTAGCCACTTCTCCGGGGGTGCCCACAGCAACGATATATCCCCCCTCCTCTCCCCCTTCCGGGCCTAAATCAATAATCCAGTCGGCTTGCTTGATAACATCTAAGTGATGTTCAATCAATAATACAGTATTCCCTCTATCCACCAATCGGTTTAACACGGTGAGAAGCATTTGCACGTCCGCAAAGTGCAAACCTGTGGTAGGTTCATCTAAAATATACAAAGTTGTACCTGTACTTTTACGGGAAAGTTCATAGGCTAACTTAATCCGTTGAGCCTCTCCCCCTGATAGGGTTACGGCAGGTTGACCTAATTTGATATACCCCAATCCAACTGACATAAGAGTTTCTAGTTTCTCCTTTAACCGCGGATGAAAGGAAAAGAATTGCCCTGCTTCTTCCACGGTCATTTCCAATATTTCATGGATATTCTTTCCTTTAAACCGAATATCGAGAGTTTCCTGGTTAAATCGTTTGCCCTTGCATACTTCGCAGGTTACAAAAACATCCGGCAAGAAATGCATTTCAATTCTTAGCGTTCCATCGCCTTTGCAATGCTCGCACCTTCCTCCAGGCACATTAAAGGAAAAACGGCCCGGTCCATACCCTCTAGCTCTTGCCTCAGGCAAAGAGGCAAAAATTTCCCGAATAAATCCAAATAAACCTGTGTAAGTAGCGGGGTTAGAGCGCGGGGTACGTCCAATCGGTTCCTGGTCGACTAGTATTACCTTGTCCAAAAACTCTACCCCTTCAATAGTATCGTAATCCTTTCCCTCCGTAACCTTTGTAACCGCACTAGTATTTATTGCTTGCTGCAGTAAGGGATACAGAAGATCGGTTAATAAACTAGACTTTCCAGATCCGGATACGCCGGTAATTACCACAAATTTCCCTAAGGGGATACGGACATCTATATTTTTTAAGTTATGCTTACGAGCTCCCCGTAGAACCAGGGCATGCCCATTGCCCATTCTAGCCTGGTTTCGAACAGGTATGGACAATCTTCCACTTAAATATTTTCCTGTAAGGCTTTCCGGATGATGGAAAATCTCTTCCGGTTTACCTTGGGCTACCACCTTGCCACCATGTACTCCCGCACCGGGTCCTAGATCCACTATATAATCGGCGGCAAGGAGGGTTTGGGCATCATGCTCTACCACAATTAGTGTATTTCCCTGATCTCGAAGCTTAAGCAAAGTATCGATCAGCCTCCGGGTGTCCCTCGGGTGTAATCCAACCGTAGGTTCATCCAGGATATACAGTACCCCTACAAGGGAAGAACCTATCTGGGTGGCTAGACGGATTCTCTGTGCTTCTCCGCCGCTTAAAGTTGAAGCTTCCCGGTGGAGAGTTAAATAATCCAACCCTACATTCAATAAAAACTTCAGACGGCTTTTAATCTCTTTTAGAATCTGGGACGCGATGGTAAGTTCGGTAGAATTTAAAGATAAGGTTTCAAAAAAATCTAAACTTTCCCTCACACTGAGGCAGCTAAGCTGGTAAATGTTTTTTTCTCCCACCGTTATAGCCAAGGCCTCGGGTTTTAAACGTGTACCTTTGCAGGCGGGGCAAGGCCTCCGAGTCATGAACTGCTCTAGCCAGCTCTTTATCTGATCCGAGGTAGTTTCCAGGTATCTTTTTCTTAATTCCGAAAGGATTCCTTGAAAGGGCGCAGAATATTCGAACCGTCCTGTGCCCTCCCGATTTACGTATGCTACGTTTACCTTTTCTTCTGTGCCGTATAGGATAACCTGAATCACCTCTTCGGGAAGGTCCTTTAAGGGGGTATCGAGAGAAAAATGTAAATGCTTGGCTAAAGACTCGAACTTACTTCGGTTCCATTGGGCATCAGGATTAAAAGGAGCTATTCCCCCTTCATTAAAGGATAGTTCCCTATTGGGCATAAGGAGATCGGGATCAAACTCTAACGTAATCCCTAATCCGGAACATTCCAGACAAGCACCAAAGGGACTATTAAACGAAAATAGCCTGGGTTGAATTTCGGGTAAACTGATGCCGCATAGAGGACAAGCGCTTTTCTGGGAAAAAAACTGCTCAGATTCTCCCTCATCGCTAATCCGCAGAACAGTTACCTTACCTTCTCCTACTTGCAAAGCTGTTTCTAAAGAATCTGCAAGCCGTTTTCTCCCCCCTTCCTCAAGCAGGATTCTATCCACCACAATCTCTACTGTGTGCTTTTTGTTTTTATCCAGGTGAAAGGGTTCGTCTAAGGAAAGGATTTTTCCATCGATTCGCACTCGGAGGAAGCCCGCCTGCTTTGCCCCTTCTAAAACTCGTTGATGCTCCCCTTTCTTTGCCTGAACTACCGGTGCCAAAAGAACAATACGGCTCCCTCTTGGATAGGCTAGTATGGTGTCCAGAATCTGGTCTATTGACTGCTCCCGGATAATTCTTCCACATTCCGGGCAGTGAGGGACCCCTATTCGGGCATAGAGAAGCCTAAGATAATCGTATATTTCTGTAACCGTTCCTACAGTAGAACGAGGATTGCGATGGGTGGTTTTCTGTTCTATAGCAATAGCCGGAGACAAGCCCTCTATATAATCCACCTCAGGTTTCTCTAACCTACCCAAAAATTGGCGGGCATAAGAGGATAAAGATTCTATGTAACGGCGTTGTCCTTCTGCGAAGATTGTATCAAAGGCTAAAGAGGATTTGCCTGACCCACTCAGCCCCGAAATAATTATCAACTTGTCCCTCGGTAAATCGAGGTTTAGATTTTTGAGGTTATGCTCGCGAGCGCCCCGGATTATGATTGTATCCATGCTAAGTTAATAGCCGATCATAGGTTCTCGCTGCGGATTTTTCAACTGCCTCTCGCTCCGGAGTTTCCACTCCCCATCTCCATACCGGGCAGTTACCTCCCACAATTCTTTTGCCGGATCTCTTAATCCATTAAGAAAAAAGGAAGCGGCTAAATAGTACATTCCTTCCCAAGCCCTGCTTTCTTCTAAATACTGACGAAGGGAAGGCCTGCGAATAGTTTGGGAGAGAAGAGTTTCTAGGTCTTTAAATTGGTAATTCGGGTCAATCAATCTCCATTCTTCTATAAGAGCAGAAAAAATAGCAATTTGACCTAGCGTTAAATGGAGGATGGCTTTGTCTGACCTATGGGTTCTACAATAAAAAATGCCGAGCAATAGGTTAGCGCGAGTGGCAAAATCCTGCTTTAACCGGTAAAGCTGAAGCGTGGTCTCTATCCCTCTGTTTATCATGGATTGCAATACCGCGTCCCTAAATCTTACAAAGTCTCTTCCTCCACTCTCTGGATGAAAAGAAAGAAGTTCTAACAAAATTTTTTCATAGTCTTTATATCTTTTCTGTATTGCATACAGATTGGCCAACCAGTAGTACACATTGTATTTTTCTTCAAGTATATAGAACTGCTTACCTAATTCTAAAGCTCGCTGATAGAATTGTTCGGCAATGCGAATCTCTCCCTCTTTCTCGTACACTCGACCCATTAAGACTAAGGCCTCAGGTATCTCCCCATGTTCTTCTTGTATTTTTTTTAAATAGGTAACACTTTCTGTTACATTGCCTTTCCGAAATTCAGAAAGACTTTGTTGGTATAGAAACCAGAGAGGTAGATTTTGTGAACTTTGTGCTTCAATTTCAGCTTTTTGCACCTGCTGTGGCCAAAGGGTTAAAGAAAGGGCGAGGATAAAAGCGAAGAGAAAGAAGAGATGCTTCAAAGGCTTTCTAGCTCCTTTAAAAAGGCTTCAACCGCCTCTTCCGGATGTACAGTACGCACCACTTTGCCTTTTTTAAAAATCACTATCTTGTCCCCAGAACCGGTAATACCTAAATCGGCATGTTTCGATTCGCCCGGACCATTTACCACACAACCCATAATGGCTACTGTTAAATCTCTTGAATCTTGCTGTAGTCGATCGCCTACTACCTGGAGAAAACCCGGAACGTCAAATCCTGAACGGCCACAACGAGGGCAACTTACAATTCGTATTCCCCCTTTCCGTAATCCCAAGGCGTTTAATAATTCTCTCGCCGCTAGCACTTCGGTTTCAGGGGTATCACTTAAAGATATACGAACCGTTGAACCGATCCCTTCTTTTAGCAGCTCACTTAAAGCCAAAGTACTGCGCACCAGACCAGGTATTAGAGGACCTGCTTCTGTAATACCAATATGGAGCGGATACGAATGTCTACTAGCAAATAGCCGATTTGCCTCCACCGTACTAGTAGTATCGGAGGATTTCATGGAAACAATGATGGAACGGAAAGATAGGCTTTCTAGAATATCAATTTCTTCCTCTGCTGCAGCCACTAGAGCATTAGAAGGATCGGAGAAATCTTGAAACTTCCGAGGTAAGGAACCATGATTTACCCCAATTCGTATGGGGACATTCCGGTCTAAGGCCTTTTTTACTACCTCCTCTACTTTCCATCGCGCTCCGATATTTCCCGGATTTATGCGTATTTTAGCAATGGGATACTCCAAACACTTTAAGGCCAACCGGTAATCAAAATGTATATCCGCTACCAGGGGTATAGAAACCCGTTCGGAAAGCAATCCTAAGGCTATAGCAGAATCTTCATCAGGCACGGCAAATCGAAGTATATCGCATCCAAGAGTTAAGAGTCGATTTACTTCTGCAATTAATCCCTCGTCTACCTGGGTTAAGGGTTTCTTCCACATGGTTTGAATAGAAATGGGAGCGTTACCACCAACTGTAACGCTCCCCACTTGTACCGCGATGGGCTTCATAAAGGGGTTAGGGTAAATAGGAAAAGCTTACCCGATAATACCTAGAAGAAATACCATTACAAATAGAGCCACAGTTTCAATGATTCCGAGTACTAAAATATAGTTACCGAACCCTTTTCCGGTCTCTGCAAAGGCATCGGAGGCAGAGGCTCCGGCCTTGCCTTGAAACCAGGCAGACATTCCCATGGCAAATCCACCAAACAGCCCTGCACCACAGATTACCCAGGGATCCATGGAACTCATAGCTCCACGGAAAGCATTCATAAGGATGAATCCATAAATTGTCTGGGTAAGGGGTGCGCCTACAAAGGCAATTAATAGAAAGGGGGCGGGTTTATTCTGTAGAAAGCACTTTTTCCATGCTCCAATAGCCGACATACCTGCCGAACCTGCCCCTAGAGCTGAACCGGCCGCTGCAAGGGCCATTACTGCTCCGATTCCAATTAAACCGATGTTCATTCGCGCTCTCCTTGCAAACTAATAAGATTTAGAATACCTCTTTCTCCCGCTCTTGAAAAGGTCGATAGGAGAAGCCAGACCATTCAAGACCGAGATGATTTGAAAACTCAAGCAAATTTAACCGAACCCCATGGACAACCACCGCAAGCCCACCCATTGCTAGGTTGAGTCCATGACCGAAAACTATTACCAATACCCCGGCAACTACACCTATAGGATGCTGCATAAGGGTTCCGGAAATACCATTGAAACTTTTTGCAATTTCAATGGAAGCCAAGCCTACAGCGAATAAGCGGATGTAGGAAACAATATCAGAGAATACCGAAATACTACTGAGAAAGGTAGTGATAAAACCGCTGAAACCTTTTAATACTCCCTTTAGAAAGTTTCCCTCCTGCTGTCCAAAGATAAATACGGCAGCTAAACCACCTGCAATTAAGTATACGGCAAAGGATGGTACCGGATATTTTTTAGCATCTAAGGCTAAAAATAGTACTACATAGTATAAGCCAAGTACCATAGATAGCCATCCTAATTGGGCAAAAGCTCGGATCCGGGGAGTACGGCTAAGTTCTCTAAGAAAGTTCCACCCATGGGCAATGCTTAGGTGGACAGTACCAATAAGGAATGTGAAATGTTTAATAGTTTCATTGGATCTTGGATCCCAAGCTGAGAGAGCAGGCACTAGGAACCAGGAGAAAGGTCGCACTTTGGCAAGTCCTTCAAACCCAAACCAATTACCAGTAAGGGCCCCCCATACAATGGTTCCAAACCCCATAACCAATAAGAGAATTAGGCCATCAGAAATGAAACCTTTTTGCTTCTTTTCTTTAAAAGAAAAATACACAGCGAGAGAGAAAAGTATAACCCCATACCCCCCATCTCCTATAATCATGGAAAAGAACAGGCTAAAGAAAATTAGGAAAAAGAAACTAATATCTACCTCTCTATATCCAGGAATCGTGCCAAGGAGTTTAAATACGGGTTGCACAATCCTAACCCAGGCCGGATTCTCTATAAGGGTAGGTACAGGCTCCTCTGGATCCGGGTCTTTTATTAAAAGACCCCAACCATGGGCTTTAGCGGCTTGCGTTAATGTTTCCACCTTAGGAACCGGAACAAATCCGGATAGATAGAGAAGTACCCCTTCGGCTTGCAAGTCCGCACAAACCTGTTCAAACTCTAGTTTTTCTTCGAAAGCCACCAAAGCTTTTTGTAACACGGGGCGGTGCACGGTCAGGTCAAACAGTTCCCGTTCTAAACGGGCGATTTGTCTGCGTTTTTCTCCCAATTCTGTCCGAAGCTGGCTTAAGCTTTTCCGGGGAAGGGGTAAAGCTTCCCACCCGGTAGGGAACTCCTCTTCGGATTGGCCAATCCATATTAAACCTGCGTACTCTTTTGTTTTCCAGAGAAGGAAATGCTTACCTTGTCGGGGCAAATCAGAAAGCTCCTGTATCCTTACTTCGTACAACCGGAGCTGGATCCCCTTTTGGGAAAGAAACTGGATATCTTCTGGAGAAAAGTCTCCCCATTTCTCCCATTGATCAATTTCCCGAAATAACCTTTCCGTTTCTTCTTTTAAACTACGATATTTATCTGAAGTCTTGAGGATAGTCTCTGCAAGGTTAAAAACACTCCCATCGCCCTCGGCGGTCGGAGCCTCGGATAGGGCTTTCTTAGACTCTTTAGTTTTATCGTCAACAGGTAGGGCTTGTATAGCTCGCGATAAAAACTGTGCTTTATTCTGAAGCTCTTCTAGGGTATCGGTGGATTTCCCTAAGGTTTCCACATGCACAACCCCAACTTTTTTCAGAAGAGCCAAGGATTCGCGTTTATGGGATTCCAGAAGTACTAGGTAAACCTTTTTCATCGGTACAATCATGGCTTCTACACCTTCTCGGCTACAATCTTGTTCTTGGCTATTTTCCCCCGAACCACGGCTGCAGTCTGCTGGTCCCCTAAATAGATACGAATCACCCGAATGTTCTCCTTTGTTTCCGGAATTTTAACCTTTTCGAACAAATTCACCCGCTGGGTAGTAATGCGTAATTCCTGAGCTAACAATTCTATCTGTTTCTGTAATATTTCTATCTCTGTATCATATGCAATGAGTTTTTGCAGGTATTCTATACCGGCATCTACCCATAACGGATACAGGAATAGATCATAAGGTATTTTTTCAAATTCGATTCTTTTAAATACAGGAATATCTACACCGGCGATATTTCCTATTTCTGTCTCAATCCGGGCAATCTGTACTAAGGAGGAAAGATCTAAAGGTTCTCCAAATACCTCGATCCATTGATCGATAGAACGTCTAAGTTTTTCCTGCTCTTCCCTCTTTTGCCTTTCTAAAGCCTCCACCGTCCGAATTACCATCTGTAACTGTTGTTTTTTCAGCTGTAAGGTAGGGAGGTATCGCTGGAAGCGTTTTAAGGCATCTTTCTGTCGTTTCAGCTCATTTTTTGTATATTTAATTCGTGCCATAGTACTATTTTACAGGCCAGAATTTTACAATTAAATCCGAACGCAACCCTGTCTCTTCTTTCGTAAAACATTCTGCTAAGATTTTCCACCCGTTGTCTAGGGCTTGTTCCAATGGAATATTAACCGATAGATCCATCATTTCCCTCTCAAAGATAACTCCGTACTTTAAAAGCTTATTGTCCCATTCAGACATACGGAAACCCATAGATTTTTTTTCCAAAGATTCTTTATAGGCCGCATAGAGCTTTATCATAGCATCCATTAAGGACCTATGATCTGGACGGGTATCTTTGTTTACCATTTGCTTGAGTCGGGACAAAGATCCAAAAGGTTCGATTCGACCATTCCGTAGATAATACTGTCCTTCGGTAATATAACCGGTATTATCGGGAATGGGATGGGTTACATCGTCTCCAGGCATGGTAGTAACTCCAAGGATAGTAATAGAACCCGCTCCTTCAAAATCTACAGCTTTCTCGTATCTAGCTGCAAGCTGACTGTACAAGTCGCCTGGGTAGCCCCGGTTAGAGGGTACCTGTTCCATAGTAATGGCAATTTCTTTTAGGGCATCGGCAAAGTTGGTCATATCTGTCAAAAGAACCAGCACCCGCCTTCCTTTTAAGGCAAATCGCTCCGCTACCGCTAGAGAGATATCCGGCACTAGCAGACATTCTACAATAGGGTCTGAGGCAGTATGAACGAAAAATATGGAACGACTTAACGCTCCCCCTTGTTCGAGAGTATCTCTAAAAAAGAGATAGTCATCGAACTTTAAACCCATGCCACCCAAAATAATGATATCTACCTCAGATC
>JBDNDI010000330.1:0-3142 GCA_046719195.1 Spirochaetales bacterium
TCTATCTGTTCTAAGGTTTTACCGAATAAAGGTTCTGCTGACGATTCGCTACCAGGCATGGGTTAGCCTCTCCATCTGCGAAGGCGTAAAGAATTGGTTACTACACTAATAGAGCTAAAGGCCATAGCTATCTCTGCCACAACCGGATGGAGTAAACCGAGCATGGCAAGGGGTAAAGCTATTATATTATAGAAAAGGGCCCAGAAAAGATTCTGCCGGATTTTACGAAAGGTGGATCGAGATATGCCAAACGCTTTTCTTATAGAAGTTAGATTTCCGGAAACTAAAGTGAGATCCGCAGCTTCCATAGCAATATCGGTTCCACTACCTAAGGCTATACCCACATCGGCCTGTTTAATAGCTGGTGCATCATTTATGCCGTCTCCCACCATGGCTACAACTTTCCCTTGAGTCTGCAATTCCCGGATAATTCTGATTTTATCCTGGGGAAGGAGTTCTGCAAAGACAAGGTCAATCCCTGCCTCTTTAGCAATAGTTTCCGCAGCTCGGGTGTTATCGCCGGTAAGGAGGAAGATTTTTAACCCTAGAGCATGAAGGGCTTGTATGGCTTCCCGAGCTTCCTCTTTTAGGGTGTCCCGAATGCCAAATATTCCCAAGACCCGGGGAGTGTCTCCCTCGGTTATGCCTACTCCCACTACTGTATGACCTTCTTTGTATAAAATCTCTGCCTTCGATGTATAGGGGGTGGTATCGAGCCCTAACTCTCCTAAATACTTAAGGGAGCCAACAACCACCTGAAGCCTCAAATTTTGCTGTTCGCTTACTACCCTTGCGTTAAGACCTTTTCCTGGAATAGCCTCAAACTCTATTATTTTCCACAAAGGGTATTCTATTTCGGTTAGATGGGAGGATAAATAGGTGGTTAGAAAAGATACCATTGAGCGGGCTAAGGGGTGCTCAGAAACGCTTTCTACTGCTAAAGCTAGAGAAAAACAGAGACCTGGTTCCTGCGTCTCGTAAGAGGTTACCGTAGGCTTTCCTTTTGTAAGAGTTCCGGTTTTATCGAACCCCAGGGTGTTAACATCTTTCATGCGTTGAATTGCCTCTCCCCGTCGGATTAAGATACCGTGGGAAGCTGCCTTCCCCATTCCTACCATCAGGGCAGTAGGTGTAGCTAACCCTAAGGCACAGGGACAGGCAATAACCAAAGTGGCAATTGCAGCGGATAAGGCAAAAGAAAGAGGAGTCGATTGGGAAGGCATCCACGGAATATATTTACTTAGATGATTTAAGAGATTTGCCCCCTCACCGGCAAAGAACAGCCAGAGAAAAAAGGTAAGGAGAGAGAGGATAAGCACTAAAGGCACAAAAATACCTGTAATCCGATCTGCTAATTCCTGAATAGGAACTTTGCTCCTCTGAGCTTCCTCTACTAACTGTATTACCCGCGAAAGAAAGGTATCTGCTCCTACCCGTTCTATCCGAACTTTTATAACCCCTGTCTGGTTTAAAGTAGAACCGATTACCTTATCCTGGGGTTTGCGATCTACTGGAATGGATTCCCCTGTGGCTAAAGATTCATCGATGCTTGTGTTGCCTTCTATAATTGTTCCATCCGAAGGGATTTTTTCCCCGGGTTTTACTAGAACTATATCTCCTACCTTAAGAGTAGCTAATGGAACATCTTCTACCCCCTCTAAAGTAAGGCGATGGGCTATCAGGGGTTGAAGTTTGGAGAGTTGTTTTATAGCTAAACTTGCCCTTCCGGTAGAAAGTACTTTTAGATAGTTTCCCACAAAATGAATAGCCATAATCATGGCACCTACCACAGAGAAGTCTGCAACAGGAAGACCTGCATATTGAAGTAGGGAGGTAGAAAAGGCGGCCAGGGTTCCCAACCCTATGAGAGAATCCATAGGGAAAGAGAAAGTTTTTATTGCCTGAAAGGTAGCACGGAGAACTGGATAGCCTACAATAAAAATTACCAAACCGGAAAACAATACATCTATCCAGAAGCTATAGGGATGAGGTATTAATTCTACACCTGCCAGCATATGAAGAAGCATCTTGACCGTAATGGGGAAGGTGAAAATCCATGCCCATAAGAGCCTAGATCTCTCCTTTCGTAGAAAAGCTTCTTCTGGTTCTTCTGTATCCGGAGGAATAAGTTTGTACCCAGCTTTTTCTACTTCCTGCGCTAGCGAAGGTAGGGGCACAGCCTTTGCGGTCTGAAGAATGGCCTCACCCGTAGCAAAATGAACCGAGACGGATTGGACACCTTCTACTTTGCGAAGAGCTCGCTCTACAGTTCGAGCACAACTAGTGCAGGTCATTCCTTCAATTTTAAGAGTAATAGTTTTTATCGGCTCCATATTTATTCCGCTTCTAAGGTAGCCCTATAGTCAGTATTATTTTGTAAGGAATGTATTAACGAAGATGCTTCCAGGGTGTCATCCCCGGATACAATGGCTTTTGGGGGAACTAAGGTTACTTCTACTTTCTTAACCCCGGATATCTCCTGTAAAGTTCTTTTTACAGTTTGTACACAATGGTGGCAACTCATGCCTTCCACTTTTAAAGTTATGATTTTCATATAAATCCCTCCTGAAAAATAATACTTTACTTAATCATACGTCTAATAGTTTTCGAAAGCTCTTCAATAACTTGTAGATCTCCCTCTTTGAGTTGATTTAAAACGCAGGTACGCATGTGGGCAGACAACAACTGTTCTTGTACTCCGGCTAGGGCAGCACGGACTGCGGTAAGCTGATTTAAGATATGGTCACAGTACCGGTCTTTTTGGATCATCCTTTTAATTCCCCGGATCTGCCCTTCAATCTTGTCTAGACGTCGAATAAGCGAAGCTTTAAACTCTTCTGAGTGATGGGCTTGTTTGCAAATTTGCAAATGTTCCTCCTTCAGGGCAATGTACAGATGCCTTATACCTATACCCCCTATAGGTATAAGAATATATTAATAATACTGAAAATGAAATTGGTTGACAATAGTACTCTATCGATAATATTTTAATTGTATATTCCATAAAGTAGGAGATAACCATATGCAACTAAGTTTGCGCCAAAAATTGTTACTTCTTGTACTTTTTCCTGTGATAACTCTTTTATTTTTACAAGGGAATTTCCTTATTCAGAAATGGCAGGAACTAAAGGTATACCATAGT
>JBDNDI010000331.1:0-3093 GCA_046719195.1 Spirochaetales bacterium
CGCCTATTAGAAATAGCAGAAGAATTCGACCTACACATAATAACGATAGCCCGACTGGTGGAATGGCTTTCCCAACGAGTGCAGCGGAGAGGCCGAACTACCTCTAGTGCAGTCAGCCTAACTGTCTAAGAGCATATAACGAAGAAATCAAGGTAGGAGAAAAACTATGCAAGAAATTGTAGGTAGACTCAAAGCAGAAGGGAAACGGTTTGCAATCGTGGTAAGCCGGTTCAACTCCCTCATTTCGGACCGATTGCTAGAAGGCGCTTTAGATTGCCTCCTACGCCATGGGGGAGATACCGAGCACATAACCGTTGTTCGAGTTCCTGGATCTTTCGAGATCCCCCTCGTTGCCCTGAAACTTGCTAAAAGCGGGAACTACCATGCAGTAATCTGCCTGGGTGCCGTAATCCGAGGAGCTACTCCCCACTTCGATTATGTGGCAGCAGAAGCTGCAAAAGGCATAGCTCAGGCTGCCCTTTCTAGCTCCGTTCCGGTAATTTTTGGTGTTCTTACCACCGACACTCTGGAGCAGGCCGTAGAGCGGGCCGGCTCTAAAGCAGGAAATAAAGGATGGGATGCCGCCCTCTCGGCCATTGAAATGGCAGACTTAATGGTTAGAATCCCATAACCCTATATGCGGTTTGAGACACAGTAAACTGTCCGTACTGCCTCAAAAAATGCATCCACATTCTCCAGGGGAGTAAGGGGAGGAATATCACATCCGGAAGAAATTACAAAATTCCTATACGCTCCCATTTCCTCCCATAACCTGACAACTGCAGTTCGAATCAATTCCGGTGTGCCATTCCTGAACAAGGTTGCTGGGTCAAGGTTCCCCATCAATAACCGATCCGGCGGAATCCTATCTGCAACATCCTTTAGGCGAATCGCATTCCCAAAGTGGAAAGCTCGAGCTCCCGTCGTAACAATCGAGTCTATCAGGGGTACCGTATTCCCGCAGTTATGGTAAACAAAGATAAACTGTTCATCCTGAACTGCTTCCACTATGGGTTTAATGTAGGCACTAGAAAACTCTGCACACAGTTCTGGAGACAGCAAACCTGCAGCAGGTTCGGCCATGATAACCCCATGAGCCCCGATCCGCTTGAACTCCGCAATATAGTTCAGCAGGAACTCTGCGGCTTTGGCAAGGGTAAGATGGACAACATCCGGTTCTATTAGACACTTCACCATGATTTCTGTCATTTCCATCAACCTTCCGGCAAGGGAGAACGGTCCAATAACGCCTGCCAGTACTGGTCGATCCTGAATCTGTTCTAAAGCTTCTCCAATTGCCCGCACATATTCACCTGTCCTCCCTGCTCCGACGGGAGGCACTTTCAAATTCCTGGCATCCTCAAGGGTTTCCACGATATGCCCTACCACAGAGGGAACTTCATCTTCAGAAAAAACAACCTTGGATCCAAAGGCCTCTGCTTCCACGGAAAGATCCATGTTGCTGACACTGGCTAGAGAGGAGTATCGATCCGCCAAGGCTTTCATACATCGAGCCTGGATACTACCATTCTTTACTACATCGTTGACGCTGGAATGGATAAGCTGGATTCCCGGAAAAGAGAGAATAGGCAAAGGTTTCTCTTTTCTACTGGATAGGATAGAAGATATCCACAGGTTCATATTTCGTTTCATATGGATAGGGTATAGCAAGGGAAAAGGAAAGTATTGCACTAAAAGGGCAATTCTTTGTACTTTTTTGTTCAATTTCCTGCTGAGCTAAGAGGAACTCCCCTGTCCCTATTCCCCCTATTCCTATTCTCCCGAAACCTGCTGGTAAGTTCGGAGTATGTGATTCTTCATTAGCTGTTCGGCTTCTTCTGCCTTTCGAGCTTGAATGGCTTGAAAAACCGCAAGGTGTTCCTTATACCCCCGCCATGCCTCCTCCAGATCCGAAAGAGCCCGGCGACGGAAATTTAAGTCAAAAGAGTGAAGGATTTGGATCAAGCGGGTAATATAGGGATTCCTGCCGATGCGATGGATTAGGTGATGGAACTCCGTATTTGCCTTTACCATAGCAGACAAGGATCCCTCCTGGGTGCACGTTTTCATTCGGACAAGTTGCTGTTCCAACGCCTCCAGATCAGCAGATTCTGCTTTCTCCGCTGCAAATCGGGCAGCGAGCCCTTCCAAGGCAGCCCGAATCAGAATAATTTCCCACGGGGAGTGGGAGACCTTTTCGGGCACATAGGTTCCTTTGCGGGGGCGTATTTCTACCAATCCTTCAACCGCAAGGAGTCCTAAAGCTCTCTTTATGGTTGTAGTGCTTACTCCCATCTCACTCGAAAGCTGGCGCTCGCCAATCCGACTGTTGGGAGGCAATTTCCCCTGGAGAATCGCTGATTTTATTTTTTCATAGGCTGCATCTGTTAAAGAACGTAGCTCCTCATCTCTTAATCGCAGGAATTTTTGTTTAGATCCCAGCTCTGTTTTCCGATTTGTAGTTATTGTTTTTTTTCCCATACCCTGCTAACCCCACTATCTCGTTACTCTGTTTTATTTGGGGAGCCTCTCCGTAGACTCTTTACCCGTAGACTCTTTAAATAGGGAGGAAATCTGCCCAGTTAAGGCCGTACTGAACCGCCACTTCTTGCAGATCCTTCCTTGTAGCTTCCGAGACCTCCACTCCCTCTTTTTCTGCCTGCAAGCTTTTTAGATATTCTATTTCTCCCGGCACATAGATCCGGTCTACCCCCCTTGCCGTTGGACAGGCATGGATTTTATCTATGTACTGATCCATCGCAGACAGGAAAGAATCTAGAGGCATAAATAGTTCGATATCTAGGGCTGCAAACAGATGCCCGATTCCCTGAGGCTTATCGGTTCCGGAGTATAGATGCCCTACCTCGGTGAGATACCTGGAACCAGAAAGTAGCCCGCAGAGGATATCGATAACCAGGGCTAAACCTGAACCCTTTGCACCTCCCAGAGGGGTTAGAAGCCCTTTTAGCGCAACTTCCGGGTCTGTAGTTTCCCTTCCCTCCGGGTCTAAGGCCCATCCAGAGGGTAAGGGCTTTTTATCGCGGGCATAAAGGAGGATCTTGCCCCGAGCCACGGTGGTTGAAGCCATATCGA
>JBDNDI010000332.1:0-3090 GCA_046719195.1 Spirochaetales bacterium
CTGCTCGACCGCGCTGAAAACTTTTTATACATTCTTTTTTCCCGGTTTGTTTTGAGGAATTTTCCCATTTTTGAGTCACCTATCATACCTGTTAATAAGGCAAGGGCAAAGTTTCGGGAAAATAGATCCTGTATTCCAAAATGTTTTAAAAGTTCCGTTCGGCAAGCAATTTTTAAGGCTAGCACTCCTATAAGCTCACAAGTACTAGAGGCTATACTAACAAAACGGTACCCCTGATCTCCTGCATAGGCAGAATCGGCCTGCAAATGGTGATCGATTTCAATCTTTCGAATTTTCGGATTTAAAAGAGCTTCTTCAATCAGGCTGTCCCGGTCGATCATATCGGGTTTTGGGGTATCTAAAATAACAATTACCTCCGGATGTAAGTGGGTGTGGAAATATCCTTCATGGAGTACAATACCGTTATAGGTGCAGATATTGAGAAGGTAGGAGAGTTGTTTAGGAACCTTTCCGCAGGTACTGATGGTTACCTGCTTAGAGAACTTTACCAAGAGTAGTCCAAAGGCTACGAGAGAGGCTATACAATCCTCATCCGGATTCTTATGCCCTAAGAGAAGAAAACTTTCTTTGTGAATAATCTCTTGAATAATAGCTTCAATTATTTGGTTTTTTTTCTTTAAATTAGGAATATCCACTTTCTTTTCTAAAGAAGTTTCTGGAAAAAACAGCTTACTTGGAGGGAAAACCGCCCGATTACGTCCTTCTTCCTTTGCCCGGTATAGAGCTTTATCGGCCTGGCTTTTTAATTCTTCGACAGATTTAGCGTGGAGGGGAAGACACGCAATCCCAATGCTAGCGGTTAAATGCACTTCAGGATGATCGGGAAAGGAAAGACTATGGAGTCTATTATTTGTTTCATTACAGAGAAGTAGGGCTTTTTCTGCCTCTGTTTGAGGAAGGAGAAAAGTAAACTCATCACCTCCGTACCGAGATAGGATGTCTTCTTGGCGAAATACTTCCTTAAAAACCTGGGCAGCTGCGAGTATTAACGAATCCCCGAACCCCTGACCATAGGTCTTGTTCAATTCGCCAAAACGGTCTAGGTCAACCATAACTAGAGACAAGGGGGTATGGGAAGAAATAGCTTGGGTAACCTGAGTGTGGATGGCTTCGTCAAGAAACCTTCGGTTGTATAGACCAGTAAATCCGTCGATAACTGCCCGTTTTCTTGCTCCCTCTCCCCATCGAACCATATCAGAGAGCAAAGCACCCGTGGTGGTGAGACGTCTACTGAGTATGATTAGCATTCTTTTCATGATTTTTAAGGCAATTTGAGGGTGATGTTGAAGGAGTTGGTAGAAGGAAGAAGCGTCTAAGGTATAGAAAACCGAATCTTCTAGAGTCCGGCAGGTGGCTGATCGGGGAGCTTGCTCAATAATAGACATTTCTCCAAAGAAATTCCCTCCTTGAATTTGAGCCAAGGTTAATTCCGACTGATCGGGAAGTTTAACCGAAATACTTATAGTACCGGATAGAACGATGTATAGCTCTTTGCCTTCGTCCCCTTCCTGAAATAGAATGGTACCTTGGGGGACCTCTCTTCGTTTCATGTTTCGAAGCAGTATAGATAGTTCCCGGTTTTTTAAATCTTGCAGTATTTCTACCCGTGAAAGTAATTCCTTCATGGTTTCCATTATCGGTCTCCTCGTCAGGAAGGAAATAGAATCTTATTTCCCCCTGCCTCTCTACCTTTTAGGGGTAAGGCGTGAGCTGCTTCTATTAAAGCGGAAGCCTCCATCCCATGATGGGGATACACAGCTATTCCAATACTTACCGTTATTGTAAAAGGATTTCCCTGAGTAAGGTCCGAAATGTCAAGGGAATTGTACGCTTTTTGTATAGAGAGAGCCAAGGTTTGTGCTTCGGGGATATCTGTATGGGGGAGAATACATCCTAATTCATTCCCCATATAGCGAAAAATTAAGGCTTGGGTAGGTAGTAAGGTTTTTAACGTAGAAGCCATCCGAACCAAGGACTGGTCACCCGCTTCGTGTCCATAGGTATCATTAATTTGTTTAAAATTGTCGGGTTTAATCATGAACAGGCTCACAGGAACCTTGGGGTCTTTCAGCAAGGAAGGCAGGTGTTCTTCTAAAAAGGTGCGGTTATAAAGACCGGTTAGTTTGTCGCCGTACACTTGCTTGCGGATTTCCTGTATCCAGGGGGAGTTCTCTTTTAGAAGATTGTTCGCTTTGCGGATTCTGCCAGCCACAACTACTAAAAAAGACTGGAGAATCCGAGCTCCGATTTTAGGGTGGGAGGAGAGAAAATGAAACAATCCTTGGTCGTCTTTAGGAAAGCGCAGGAGAATAACGGTAGAAAGGGTTTTTGCTGAGGCAGTTCGAGGAGAACCGGTTAGGAGGTCTAACTCTCCGAAAGAATCGCCCTCTACGTACTGAGCTATCTCTTCTTCTTCGCCGGTATCTTGCTTTTCCCGTATAATGGAAACAGAACCTTCTACCAGCATATACAAGCAGAAGGAAGGATCGCCGGATTTAAAAATATAAGTATTAGGGGGAAGACTTATTTCCTCAATAAAAGGAAGTAGGGATTTTAGGGTGGAATCTGGTAAAAGAGAAAAAAATTCTCCCTTCCGTAGCAGAGAAACGCGACCTTTGGTATGTACCATGTCCTAAATATAGATCACCTTTGGCAGGAAAACAATAAAGAGGAAAACAATAAAGGCCCGGGTTTCGGGCCTTTATAATCCTTACAAAGCATTAAAAGCTTATTTCTTTAGTTTTCCCGCCTTTACTACATATTCTTCAAAAGCAAAGAGCATAGATTTTAATTCAGCAAAAAACATTATGGAAGAAAAAGTGCTTCCTGAACTGACATCTGCATTGTGGATAAAATCCCTTTTGTAGTTCATGCCGAAGAATTTACTTCTCCATTTTAAGTCCCGCATTTCCGGATGTCGTTCGTTGGCATCTATGGGAAGAAAGTTCTGGAGGGTGCCATCCGGGTTAATTACTGCAATAAGATCTTCCCTGTGGCTGTAAATTTTTACTCCCTGTGCCCAGGTACCATAGCCAATGAGCTTGTCTCCCTTATACAGGGGAACAAATA
>JBDNDI010000333.1:0-3081 GCA_046719195.1 Spirochaetales bacterium
TCAAATGGTTAGATGGCGAAAAGTTTTTTTAATAGCTTTAGGGATACTTGCTTGCCGGAACATTAATTTTGAAACCTTCTCTTCCTTACCTCGGATATGGGGGGAGAGCACCCAGGAACTTGTGGCTACCACCCTCTCTTCCCTTAGCCTTGAAGAAAAGTGTGCAACCCTGTTGTTGATTGCCTTTGGGGAGGGTAGACAGGTGCCTAAAGGATTTGCCACTCGTCTGCGAAGCCTTCCTGTGGGAGGTGTACTTATGTTCAGCTACAATATCCCAAAAACTGCTGAAGAACTGATTGATCTAACCGAAGAGATCCGCCTAGCCGGAAGTAGCCGGCCACCTTTTATTGCCTTGGACCATGAAGGAGGAACGGTGCTGAGATTGCGGGGAATAGCCACAGAACTTCCTGACGCTAGAGTTCTAGGGAATTCCCGGGCTCCGGAAGAAAAAATCCGACAACTTTTTAGATCAGTAGCTGGTCAGATAGCTTTACTAGGGATAACCCTAAACCTAGCTCCGGTTGTGGAGCCTCTTACAGAGGAAACACGTTCCTTTTTGGGTAGACGCATATATGCTTCAGATCCGGAAAAAGTAGCTGGCATTACTGCCATGTTTATAGAAGAAATGCAAAAAGTTGGGGTAGTAGGGGTGGCAAAACATTTCCCGGGGAGCGGGAATTCCGACCCGCACATGGGAGTATCCCTTAGCCGGGCAAAACCTTCTGATTTAAGGGATTCTCTTACCCTGCCTTTTCGCCTTTTACTCCAAAGAGGCTTGCTCCCTGCGATAATGGTATCCCATGTTATGCTACCGGAAGAGGGAGTAAGGGAGCCTGCTACCCTTTCTGAAAAGGTTTTAACCCAAATCCTCCGCAACCAATGGAGATATACGGGGCTTGTGGTTACCGATGACTTTTTAATGAAGGGACTTTCTTCCTTTTCTCCGCCTGCAGAAGGCGTAGTACGATCTATACGGTATGGAACAGACTTAGCCATGTACTTAGGTTCCGATTATGAGCGGGTTCACAAAGCGCTTGTAGAGGCGGTCCGAACCGGTGCGTTACCGGAAGCACGGGTACATGAGGCGGTGAAACGTATCGTATATATACAGATGCAAATGCGGCGCCTTCATCCTGCCTACTCAAGTCTGGATCCTAAACGCAGACTTCAGGAGTTTTACCGGTTAAAAGCCGAAGGAGATAGATTGGTTCAGGAAATTATGAAATTCTGACAATTTTATGAGGATTAAGTATTGCATAATTAATCAGAATATTTAATAATAAGACATATTTATACACTTAATTCTCTAGGAGGAGAATATGGTAAGGCATAAAGTATCTATGTGGTTCATTGTGTTGCTAGGAATATTCCTTTTAGCAAATCCTCTGTTTGCCGGTGGATCTAAGGAAAAAACTCCGGAGGCTAAGGTACAGACAATAAAATGGACCGCCAATTCGGTATGGCCTCCTGCAAATCATCATACAGTAGGGTTGGAAGAGTTTGCCCAAAAGGTAAAAACCGCTACGCAAGGTAGGGTGGAAATATTAGTGCAAAGCGGAGGTGCTTTAGGCTACAAAGGCCCGGAACTATTAAAAGTAGTTCGGGATGGGCTAGTTCCTATTTCGGATATGTTAACGAGTGGAGTTGCAGGGGATGAACCTTTACTAGGTGTGGTAACCCTCCCATTTCTGATTCAGAGCTTCGAGGAAGGAAAACTATTAAATGACATTGCCAGGCCCTACTTTGATAAGGTAGCAGAGAAATGGAATCAGAAAATTCTCTATATTGCCCCCTGGCCTGCCGCTGGTTTTTGGACCAAAAAAGAGATTCGTTCCGTGACAGATATGAAGGGCATTAAAATGCGAACCTACGATAAGAATGGTGCCTTAGTGGTACAGGCTGTGGGAGGGACTCCCTATCCTTTACCCTTTAGCGAAGTGTATAGTGCCCTAGCCACTGGCGTTATTGACTCGGTACTCACCTCAACCCCGACCGCGGTGGATGCAAAGTTTTGGGAAGTATTAAAGTTCTATGTTCCTGCCAACGTTACCATGGCCACCAATTTAGTTACCATAAATCTGAAAGAGTTTGCCAAGCTAGATAAAGCAACTCAGGATATTCTGTTACAAGTGGCTAAGGAAATGGAAGGAATTATGTGGGCTAAAGTGGCTCAATTAGATAAAGAAATGGAAGCCACCTCAAACAAGAATGGTATTGTGACTTTACCCCCTAGCAAGGACTTTTTAAAAGACTTGGCTAGTGTAACAAAACAGATTCGGGAGGATTGGCTAAAGACAGCTCCGGAAGAAGCAAGGAAAATTGTTCAAGAGTTTAACCGCAAGGTGGGGCGGGAATGATCAAGCGGTTTGTCCAATTTTGTGACTTTTTGTCCCGGGCAGGAGGAATCCTGTCCGGGATTTTAACCGTGGTAGCCCTTATTCTAATTGTGGCAGAAATAGGGGTACGTACGTTCTTCCATGGAACTTTATATATTACCGAAGAATATAGTGGATACTTAATGGCTGCTATAACCTTTTTCGGGCTATCCTTTACTCTAAAAGAGAAAGCCCATATTCGCATGATGTTCCTTTTTTCTGTATTAAAGGGCAACCGCAGGCGGATATTAGAAGTATATACCTACTTAGTGGGGGTAGTCTTCACCGGCATATTGAGCTGGACTACGTTTCAGTTTTTCTGGGACTCGGTGGTAAACAAAAGCAGGTCCATGCAGCTTTCAGAAACCTATTTGGCTATACCCCAGGCGGTTCTCCCCTTAGGCTCAGCCTTACTCTGTCTTCAATTTCTAGCAGAAGCTGTGAGAACCTGGGTTGCACCTGCAGAAGATAACCCAGCGGGTAAGGTAGAATCGGCTTCTCTAGGGCGATAGCAATACATAAGGATACAGCTGTGGAATTAACAACAATTTCTGTAGTTTTACTCCTAAGTTTAGCATTATTTTTAGGAACCAGCATCTGGATAGGGATTTCTTTGTTTTTAGTGGGAATTGTAGGGCTTACCCTATTTACTTCCGCTAGCCCCTGGGCAATTCTTTCCAACATTGTGTGGAATAGTACCAGTGGT
>JBDNDI010000334.1:0-3049 GCA_046719195.1 Spirochaetales bacterium
GCGAAGCGCCTTTACCAAATCGACAGCCCCTATCTAGATGCAAACTCCAATGGGCTCTCGTATTTAGTAGAAGTTTTTAAGGGTCAAGAGCTTTTCGGGCATGTTACCTTGCAGAAGTCAGAACGAAGCCCTCTAGCAGAGTTAGCTGCTGAGCTTTTATAGGATCTAATTTCTCTGCGTTTCCTTAGCAAATCCGATTTCCTGTAACAAAGCTCTTGCCCCTTCTTTTATGGCTTCTGAAGCAAGGTTATACTTAAATCCAATAAATACTCCTAAACCTGCATGCAGGGCATCGTGTACAAAACTAGTAAGGAGTTTTAGATAGGCTTCCCGATTTACTTTGCCTTGTTTATCCTTCAGTATCCAGGTTTGGAGAAAGGGGTAGGCTTGCACAAGAGCTTGTAATTGTTTAAGAACTACGGGGAATAATTGTTTTATTAATAAAAAATACCGCTTATGGTACTCCTGATCCATCTCCACCAGATAATGAATCTGCCGGTTTTTATCCCGGACCCATCCCCCTTTAGGGGTTTTTCGTTTAGGAATAAAAGAGAAGAACAGCTGTTGTACGGATGGAAATACAATAATCTTGGAAAGGGCAAAGTAAAAGAAGATTAGCCCTAGCAAATTCCTGGTAAAAGTGTCTAAGGCGGATTGTTTTTGGGCTTCGGTAAATAAGGCTATTAACTTTGGGTGAATGCGTTTTGCCTTAGAATGGGATGGAGAAAGGGCAAACAATCTTCCGGCATCCTTCAAAGCTTCTAGGGTTTCCTCCAATAGGGGGATTACTTTTAACAGACTATTACGGAATTGGTGGTTAGTAAGGCGCTCCACATAGAGGATTAGCTCCTTACGAAGCTCATCGGAGAATTCTGCCATTTTTTTCTTAGCCAAAAATTTACCGATTGTGGGGCTACCCGTATTCTGATAAAAAGACCCATAAAATGTCTCTACTTTTTTGCATACTTCCCGGGTACTGCCAAAAGTTCGGAGGGATCCAAGATAGTGCTTAATTAAGTTTTTTGCGTTTTCATCAAGGGAAAGATGCTCAGGAATTTCCGCTAATAGTTTTTTCTGTAAGACCTCGCAGGTTTCTAATAGTTTTAGGTATACACTACCTTCTAAAGAAAGGGTATTTTGCAAAAGGTCTAAGGAGGGATCGTGGGGAATAAAAGCAATGTCTTTGACGGTGGGAAGGAGGGATCGATCAATGCGAAGTTCTTCAGGAACATGACGATTGTAGTTCTCTATGACCTGCCGGGGATTGAACCCTTCCGCTTGTACTAAAGAATATTTATTATGCCAGAAGTATAGATGCACTTCGGGATTGCGTTCGAGGGCTGCCCGTATATATCCACCAGCGGATACGTGCGAGGTGCGTTCTGCATTCGTTACAATTACTAATCTGCTTGTATATGAAAGAAATGCAAGATTTTCTTCTTCTCCAATCCCGGCAGGAAGATCATAGATCAGAAGGTCGTATCTATCCCTAAGGAACTCTCCGTAGTGTTGGAGGGCTTGTTGAAACAGTTTTAGAGATTCACCCTTGCGTAGTTTGGATCGTGGAAAAAGTAGATCCAAATTGGTGAATACCGGCCAAAGATAGGAAGAAATATCAAAACCGGAAGGGAAAGAAGGGGTAGAAGAAAAGCTTATAGTTTCTTCTGGTTCAGTAAGATCAAGAATGGTAGTAATATCCGATAAGGGATCTAGGTCAAATAGAGCAACTTTGAGCCCCATTTTTGCATAAAATACGGATAGATTTAAGGCTGTTGTAGATTTTCCCACCCCCCCTTTCCCTGAAGCAATAGCTAAGGATTTTTTTTTCAGCTCTTTTACAATATCTGTATTTACCATCGGTTTTGCCATTTCTTTCACTTGTAACATAAATAACTTCCTTTCTAAATACTTTTCGGCTATACTGTATCCGATATGAAGCGAACAATTACCTCCTGTCTCATTAAAGCCGCGCAAGAGTTCCCTGAACGAGTGTATGTAGCAAGAAAAACGGATGCGGGTTGGAAAAGCTATGGGTTTGGTGAAGTATACCTACGAGCTTGTGGTATGGCGTATTGGTTCCGCAACACGGGAATAGTGAAGGGAGACCGTATTGCAATCTTAGCAGAAGGAAGTCCTCAGTGGGTTATTACCGAATTTGGTGCGCTTTTTGCGGGAGCTATCGCAGTGCCGCTTTCCATTAAACTACTTCCCGATGAAATTTCTTTTCGATTGAACCATTCTGAAGCTAAGTATATTGCGGTTTCCAATTTATCGCTCGAAAAAGTACTAGAAGCTTTAAAGACGGTCCAGCATCCAATTTGTCTATTGTATTTAGATGAGGACGAAACCTACTTTTTTAGGCAATTAGAAACTAGAGGAATCGACAGGAGACGGGGCCAAAGCTTCTTTCAGGTAGTAGAAGAAAACTTTTCCCATGCTTCTATAGGTCCAAAGTACGAGGATGAGATTAGCGAAGAGGACATTGTTACCATTTCCTATACCTCGGGTACCACTGGTAACCCCAAAGGGATCATGCTCTGTCACAGGAACTACTATACCAATACCCAGGATTCTGTAGAGATATTCAAAGTGCCTATGCTCCAATACCAAACCCTTCTAATCCTTCCCTGTGACCATTCTTTTGGACATACCGTAGGTATATTTTGTGCCGTATTGCGAGGTATTTCTCTGTACTTTGTGGATGCCCGGGGGGGCGGCATGGGAATGGCTCGCAATATTCCAATAAACCTTATAGAGACTAATCCAGTATTTTTGCTCACGGTACCGGCTCTTTCGGGTAATTTTATGCGAAAGATCCAGCAAGGGGTTCGGGAAAAGGGGCCGCTAGTAAAAGCCCTGTTTGACCTTGGTATCCAGGCGGGGGTACGGTATTATGGAGATGGGTTTAATCGCCCTCCTTTTCGCATACGGGCAAAGTATTTCTTTCTCCATCGCTTAGTAGATCTTATTCTTTTTAAGAAAATCCGTAAGACCTTTGGCAATAGAATTCAGTTTTTTGTAGGGGGTGGAGCCTTACTAGACATTAAAC
>JBDNDI010000335.1:0-3043 GCA_046719195.1 Spirochaetales bacterium
ATCATCTGTAAACGGAGTAAACTGAATAATCCGTATGTATCCTATGTTGCCGGGCATTAGGCTGTATCGAACCGTGGGGACCTGTATAACCGCCCGAGTTATGGGTACATCGAACTCCAAAGTGCCTCCCCGACGAATAGTTACGGTAACCTTACTTCCTGGTGCTCCTCGTAGCCGTTTCACTACCTCATCTATACTGAGTTTTTCTGTAGATTCTCCCTCGATCCGTATAATAAGATCCCCCGCCTGGATCCCTGCCCGAAAAGCAGGTGTGCCTTCAATAGGGGACACTACCTCCACATACGAGGTGGTTTCTTTGCTACCTTCGGCAGGTGCTTGTTTATTAATAAACAAACCTACTCCCCCAAACTCCCCTGCAGTGGTATCGTTCAGGGAACGCATATCTGTTTCCATTAAGTAAGCAGAATGGGGATCTTCTAAACTTTCAAATAGCCCTTTTAAAGCACCATCCATAAGTTTTTCTGGATCTGGGGGATCTACATAATTGTTCTGCACATACATATAGATAAACTGAAACAGAGCAAGTAAGTTCTGAGTTCTTGCATCCACTGCCTGGGCAATAACCGAAGGTGCAAATAGTAAGAAGATAAGAACAAGGGCAGTAGCCGCGCCTAACGAACCCCAGGGGACTTTCCGCTGCATCCCGTTCGGGACAGGTTTTTCAATTTCATAATCACTCATAGAGTAAAAAGTACAGCATTTTGCCTATATTGACCACCACCTTCTCCGTTCGTAGTATTTCCAAAATGCAGATTAAAAAACCTATTTTCTATGTGGGATGCTTTTGGGAAGTACTTCGGTTTGTGTTACTTTTCTCTCTTGTTTCTATCTTACTAAACCCTAGAGGGAACCTCCTCTATACTCTGTACCTCCTTTGGGTCAGTGCTCCTTTTTTAGTAATCCCCGTTTTATACTTCCTAGTTGCCTTTAAACCTGAAAACCTTACCTTATTAAGGCCTATGCTCCTCTACGGCAAAGTATTAGAGCTAGTCCCGGTAGGATTCCTTCTCCTATTCTTGAAAGTCTTGCCCCCCCATGCTCTAGAAAGAACCCGGTGGGATAGCTTTTCCTTTGCTCTTTCTATCGGTGTTATTGATTTTCTTTTTTTCCTTTTTTTGCTATTCTATTACCGACAACAGGAGTCTTAAATGTACATTGTTCCCATAGCTAGCGGTAAAGGAGGAGTGGGTAAAACTCTACTAGCAGGCAATTTAGCCCTAGCTTTGGGCCAAGCGGGTAAACGGGTGGTGCTCTGCGATCTAGATCTAGGGGGATCGAACCTGCATCTAGTGTTGGGAATTCCTCCGGTTGAAGGGGGTCTTGGGGCCTTCATACATCGGCCCGATTTAACCCTAGAGGATATTATCCTTGAAACTGAGTACCCGAATGTGCGCTTTGTCCCCGGTGATGGAGAAATGCCTGGTGCAGCTAATCTTACCGCAGCCCAAAAGCATCGAATCCGTAAATCTCTCCTCTCTTTAGAAACCGATTACCTTCTTTTAGATTTAGGGGCAGGCACGCATCTATCTATTCTTGATTTCTTTCTTCTCTCTAGGAGAGGTGTGGTAATTACCACTCCCACGCCCATGGCTACAGTGAACGCCTATCTGTTTCTTAAAAATGTACTTTTTCGTCTTTTAAGTAAAACCATGAAAAAAAAGTCCGAAGCCTACCAGTACCTGGAAACCCTTCGGAAAGAAGGCACAGCGTTACAAAACATCTATCTTCCCAAATTACTGGAGGAAATCCAAAAACGGGACAAGGAAACCTACCATTTGTTTCAACAGCACCTGGCAAACTTCCAACCTCGTTTAGTCTTAAACCTCGTGGAAGATCCCCGGGATGCAGAAAAAGCCCATAAACTCCGGCGTTCCTGCCTGCAATATCTCAATTTAGATTTAGAACATTTAGGCATAATTTACCGGGATAATCTGCAAGATATTGCCCTAAGCTCCCGTCTTCCTCTGCTGATGTATAAACCTCAATCCGTTCTATCTACCGCTATTCGTCGCATAACCGATAAGCTTATACAAAGTGAAGGGGAAGAAGACTCCTTTCCATCCATGGAGGAAACGTTTCAAGAGGCCTCCCTGGAAGCTGAAGTGGACTACGAGGCAAAGATGGATTATCTACAAGAACTGCTCCACACCGGAGCGCTTACCACAGGAGACCTAATCGAGACAGTAAAAATGCAACAAATTGAAATTAACCAGCTTAAAAAAGAAAACTCCTACTTGAAAGCTAAACTTGTGAACCTACTCAAAGGAGCCTAAGTACCCGAATGCCATCAAAAAAGTTTTCCCTGCCTGGAACCATTCAACTAAGTCTTCGCAATAATGCTCTGGAAGGGGTTCTTTCGTTTAAACCCGGCCAGGAAAAAACCGAAATTGACGTACAAGAATTGATAGAAAGGCTCTTACAAGAGGGAATTAAGGAAGGGTTTTCCCCTCAAAGTTTAGAAAAAGTGCTGAAACAGTTAGAAAAAAGTAAAGAACCCCTAGAAATAGTAATTGCCAAGGGCTCTCCTCCCCAGAATTCTCAACCCGAAAAACCTGTGTGGCAAACCTTACCCATACCCGATACTCTAGCAAAAGATGCGGAAACTGCCTTCTCTAGAGCTGGGATTCCTATTATATCTCAAGAGAAGGTTGAACGAATTAAAGTCGATAAAATAATAGAGAAAAAAGCCCCTCTTCCTTTCCTTCCCCCTAAGAGAGAAAAGGTTGTAGCCTATGAGAAAAAAGTAACCCAGGAACGGGTGTATGTGGATCCTACGGTATTAGGCACAGGATATGTAAAAGCCGGCGAAAAGGTTGCACTCCTTGAACCTTTACAAGAAGGGGTACCAGGAAGAGGGGTAAACGGGCTACCTATTCCCTTTGAACCTTTAACCGATCCTTATGTGTACGCGGGAAAAGGCATAGAGAAGAAAAATGGGGAACTGATTGCTACTCAAACAGGGTTTGTTCGCTGGGGCAAAAATTGGGCAGAAATCGTGACTTTTCAGCCTCACCAATGGGAA
>JBDNDI010000336.1:0-3032 GCA_046719195.1 Spirochaetales bacterium
GTTGCCTTAGACATCTGGCCACCTGTATTCGAGTACACTTCAGTATCGAGAACTAAAGCATTTACATTTCTACCAGAAGCCATTACATGATCAAGACCGCCATACCCAATATCGTAAGCCCATCCATCACCACCAATGATCCAAATTGACCGTTTGATTAAATAATCAGATACGGAGAGAAGCTCTTTAGCTAACGGATGAGTATTTTTCTGGAGCTCTTTCTTTAAATCGGCCACATAAACGCGTTGTAATTCAATTTCCTCGTAATTGCTCTGCTTGTTCTCTTTTATTTTACTTAGCAGTTCTTTTTTGACACCCGCGGAAGAGTCGGTTAATAGTTTGTCCACCAACTCCTTAGCATATTCAGCAAGTTTATCGCTGGTTAAACGCATGCCTAAACCGAACTCCGCAGCGTCTTCAAAGAGGGAGTTTGACCAGGCCGGTCCTCTTCCGTCCGGACGTTTACAATACGGAGTGGTAGGCAGATTTCCTCCATAGATAGAGGAACACCCCGTTGCATTGGCGATGACTGCCCGGTCTCCAAACAGCTGGCTAAGGAGTTTTACATACGGAGTCTCCCCACAACCTGCACAAGCTCCGGAGAACTCAAACAACGGTTGAAGGAGTTGGGTCCCTTTGGTGGTAGAGAGGTTTAATAGTTTCTTATCGGGGTTGGGGAGAGTGAGGAAGTATTCCCAATTCTCTTTCTCTGTTTCCCTCAGAGGGGGTTGTGGCTCTAAATTAATGGCCTTTCGATCCGTTTTTACATTGTTCACCTTTTTATAGGCCGGACAAATGTTCACACAAGCCCCGCAACCTGTACAATCTTCCGGGGCAACCTGAATGGTGAACTTCAGCCCCTCGAATTCTTTCCCCTTAGCATCGGTGCTCTTCCACGTTTTTGGAGCTTTCTCTAAATATTTGGGGTCATACACTTTCATCCGGATAGTAGCATGGGGGCAGACCGCAGAACAGTCACCGCATTGTATACAGGTATCCGGATCCCACACAGGAATGTATTCGGCAATGTTCCGCTTTTCGTACTGGGTCGTCGCGGTAGGAAATGTACCATCCTGGGGGAATTTTGAGACAGGAATTTTGTCTCCCCGTCCTGCAATAATTTCGCCTAAGACTTCTTTTACAAAGGTCGGAGCAGTATTGGGCACCGGGGCAAGCAGGTGTTTCTTGCTAGTTACTTTTTTGGGATAATGTACTTCATGTACGCCCGCGAGGGCTGCATCGATGGTAGAGATGTTTGCTTCTACAATATCCCGGCCTTTCTTTCCATAGGTTTTTTCAATGTATTTCTTAATAAGATGCACTGCTTCATTTTCAGGTAATACACCTGAGATCTTGAAGAAAGCAGTCTGCATAATTACATTTATTCGGCCACCCATCCCCTTTTCTTCAGCAATTTTTAGTGCATCGATTACGTAGAACTTGAGATTTTTTTCAATAATCTGTTGCTGCACTTCCTGAGGAAGGTGATCCCAGACTTCGTCCGGTCCGTAAGGCGAGGCTAGCAAGAAGGTAGCACCCGGAGCAGCATTTTCCAGCATATGGACCTTTTCGATGAAAGAGAACTTATGACAGGCAACGAACTTAGCTTGATTGATTAAATAGGTACTCTTTATGGGTTTTTTCCCGAAACGGAGGTGGGATACCGTGGTGGTACCTGCCTTTTTAGAGTCGTAGACAAAGTATCCTTGAGCATAGTTGTCGGTAGCTTCACCGATAATTTGAATAGAATTCTTGTTCGCTCCAACCGTCCCATCAGAACCTAGCCCATAAAATAGAGCCGTATGGATTCCCTCACTTGGAAGCTGGAAGTTCGGATCCCATTCTAAACTTGTGTAGGATAGATCGTCGTCAATACCCACAGTAAAATGGCTTTTGGGGTTTTCGGCTTTTAGATTATCTAATACGGCCTTAGCCATAGCAGGAATAAACTCATAACTCCCTAAGCCATACCGGCCACCGACTATTTTCGGATAAGCCTTAAACTTGGAGTTACCCGCTCCCATGACCTCTCCAATGGCAGTACGGACATCTTCGTACAGAGGTTCACCGATAGAACCGGGTTCCTTTGTGCGATCTAAGACTGCTATAGCTTTTACTGTAGCCGGAAGTGCTTCTACAAAGGCTTTTATGTCAAAGGGGCGGAAGAGCCGAACTTTTAAAACTCCTACTTTTTCGCCCTGAGAAACTAAATACTCTACGGTCTCCTCCATACATTCCGCACCAGAGCCCATGAGTACTACTACGCGATCCGCGTCCGGTGCTCCTACATAATCGAAGAGTTTATAGGCTCTTCCAGTGAGTTTTGCGAATTTATCCATTACCTCCTGTACAATACCCGGGGTTGCCTGATAGTACTTGTTACAGCTTTCTCTAGCCGCAAAGAACACGTCTGGGTTCTGGCTCGTGCCCCGGATTGCCGGATTTTCCGGGTTTAACCCTCGTTGCCGGTGTGCATGGACGAGTTCGGGACTGATCATCTGCTTCATGATTTCATAAGGGATCTCTTCTACCTTTTGTACTTCATGAGAAGTGCGGAACCCATCAAAGAAGTGCAGGAAGGGTACTCGACTCCGAAGAGTAGCTTCTTGAGCAATGAGGGCAAAATCCATTACTTCCTGAATGTTATTAGAACAAAGGAGGGCAAAACCCGTAGAGCGGGCTGCCATTACATCGGAATGATCACCGAAAATGCTAAGAGCGTGGGTTGCTACGGTACGTGCAGCAATATGAAACACCGTTGGAGTTAGCTCTCCCGCGATTTTGAACATGTTGGGAATCATTAAAAGTAGACCTTGAGAAGCCGTAAAGGTGGTAGTTAATGCACCGGTTGTTAAAGCCCCGTGCACGGAACCTGCAGCTCCTGCTTCACTCTGAAGCTCTACAACCTGGGGGACTGTCCCCCAAATGTTAGTCTGCCCCTGAGCGGAAAACATATCCGCCAATTCCCCCATAGGGGAGGAAGGAGTAATAGGATAAATAGCAATAACTTCATTAGTAGCATGGGCAACATA
>JBDNDI010000337.1:0-3028 GCA_046719195.1 Spirochaetales bacterium
ACAAAAAAGGCCCCGGCACTTTGGAGTTCGATGTACCCATAACTCGGGCGGTTATACAGGTCCCCACGGTTCGATACAGCCTAATGCCCGGCAACATAGGATACATACGGATTATTCAGTTTACTCCGTTTACAGATGATAAAATCAAGGAAGCGGTAGAATCGTTCCGAACCCAGGGATACCGGTCTTTAATAATCGACTTACGAAGTAATCCGGGTGGGTTGCTTACCTCTGCCATAGAAGCGGCGGATCTTTTCTTCAATGACGGAGTGATTGTAAGTACCCGTAGCAGAATCCAAACGGAAAACGCGGTGTACGAAGCAAAGCCAGGGGTGATCGTTACCCCGGAGATTCCTATTGTGGTGTTGATCGATGGAGGGTCTGCCTCAGCATCAGAAATATTTGCCGGCGTTATGAAAGATAGAAAGCGGGCTACCCTTTTAGGGACAAAAAGTTACGGAAAAGGGTCGGTACAGCAGGTACGAAGCCTGGGTCGCACGGGGTTCCGGTTAACTACAGCCCGGTATTATACCCCTTCAGGTGTTACCATAGACAAAGTTGGGGTAACCCCGGATATAGAAGTGAAAGAACCTACCCTTTCAGAAAAAGAACTTGAAGCTCATTCCAAACTAATAGCTAGCCGTAAAATTCCCGCTTTTGTGGCGGAGAATCCCAATCCATCGGAAGGGGTTATCCGTAGATTTATAGACGAACTGCGGCGAGAATCCCAGGATCTTTCTGAGCGGGTTCTTCGCAGGCTGATTCGATCCGAAATAAATAGGCATCTACCTAATCCACCCGTGTATGATCTAGAGAACGACCTGGTTCTGCAGGAAGCGGTAAAGTTTTTACAGCAAGGAGCCCGATGAAAACCCTGACCCTACACACCCATGCTACTACCGAACTAATAGAAATTACCCGGGAAGTACAAGCTTTTGTAAGGGAGTCCGGGATAAAAGAAGGTATCTGTGTAGTCTACTGTCCCCATACTACAGCCGGTCTTACGATAAACGAAGCTGCAGACCCTTCCGTCAAGGCAGATCTATTAATGGAACTGAATAAACTAGTTCCCTTCCAGGACCACTACAAGCACCTAGAAGGTAACTCTGCTGCCCACATCAAAGCTAGCTTAGTTGGCTCGAGTGTTACCCTACCTATAGTTGGTGGGTCTCTAGCCTTAGGAACCTGGCAGGGTATATATTTCTGCGAGTTTGACGGCCCTAGGCACCGGCAGGTATACCTTCAGATCGTATAATGGGTATCTATGCGTTTATTTATTCTACCCCCATCTTATCAGGGAGAAGAGCTATGGCAACTAACAGGGGAGGAGTTCCATCGACTAGTGCATGTATTGCGCAAGCGAGTGGGTGATTCCTTTAATGCTTCGGATGGAAGGGGAGAGCTGTACTATGCTACGGTAGAACGCATCGATTCTCGTTCCTGCCTTTTACGATTGCAACACCGGGGGCCCTTGGAATGGCCGTTTCCTTCTTTTATCCTCTTTCAATGTTTACCTAAAGGTAAAAAGTTCGATCAAATTGTCAGGCAGTCGGTAGAGCTAGGGGTAAGTAAGATCGTACCGGTGGTAAGCCGGTATTCTGTGCCCAAGTGGCAGGATCCGGAAAACAAAATTAAGCGCTTAAAGCGAATTGCCCGGGAAGCGGCCCAACAATCAGGAGCCAGCGAGGTACCTGAGATTTTTTCTCCTTTTCCTTTACAAGAAGTCGCACATGTATTCTCTCCTAACACGGAGGAGCGATTAGGCTTATTTTTTCATCAAGCCCCTCTTGCACCGACTTACCTTCATCGATATCTTTCCGTAGCAAGAAAAGAAATTGCTTTAGTAATAGGGCCGGAGGGCGGACTTGCTAAAGAAGAAACAGAGTTTCTTCAAGAAGCGGGGTTTTCTCCGGTGTACCTGGGGCCTAAGGTTCTACGTACAGAGACCGCCCCTATATTTGCTATAGCAGCTATAGAAATTATTCTGCTGGAGAAAGAAGCATGGAAGGTGTAGCATCCGTCTTACCCTTAAAACGAGAGCGAGTGGTAGGCATTGCTTTAGACAATAAGGAAAAAGAAGACTTAGAGCAAACGTTCCAACGTCTTTTGCAGACTGAGGGGATTCGATCGATTGTTTTTTTAAACCTATGGGATCTTCTACGGGCACGTAGAAACAAAGAGTTCCGGCGTTGGGTGGAACAAGCTTCGTTGGTATTACCTACTAGCTTAGGAATCATAAAAGGAGCTCAGTTTCTTAAAAGAAATCTTTCCAGCCGATGGTATCCTTTCGACGTGGTAATCCGATTGCTGCGACTAATGGAAGAAAAAGGGTACTCCCTCTATCTTTTAGGGGGAAAGCACCTCTACCTCCAGCAGGCAGAAAAAAACCTAAAACAAACTTTCCCCGGTTTGCGGGTGGTGGGAAGATATGTGGGGTACTATCCGGAGGCTGTAGAACAAGACATTCTTTTAGCTATGCGGAAAGCCTCTCCACATTGTCTTTTATTGGGACCAGGGTTAAAGGGTAAGGATCTATGGGCGTATAACAGACTAAAAGAGCTACCCCAGTGCATTGTGGTGTATAGCCCGGAAACCTTTGATATTATTTCCGGGAAGAAACTGAGGCCTCCCCGAAATCAGATAGAAAAAGGAGTAGAGCAGGTTCGAGAAGGTTTACGAAAGCCCTGGAGGTGGTTTCGAGGCATTTTCTACCTGTACTATTGGATATTGCTTCTTGTGTACAGAGTTAGGAAACTATAATCGGAAGTACCGCTTTCTGAGTTCTTCTATAAGGAAAGATCGGTTGGTTTTTTGCAGAGTTTGCTCTACGCGCTGAGAGGCAATTGATTTCGTATGAGACGTTGGAGAGATTCCCACAGTTCAGAGTATCCTCTGAGACCTAGATGTTTGGTAAACTTCACTTTTTAGACTATGGTGAAAGGTTATCATGCTAATAAAAATCTGTAAATAAAATTTTTTTTATTGGAAATAAAAATATTTTTTATAGATTGGACTTCCTGCCTCATTA
>JBDNDI010000338.1:0-3025 GCA_046719195.1 Spirochaetales bacterium
GACTTAGGATACCGCTTTATTGGATGGGTGGACGGAGAAGGAAAAGAGAAAGAGTGGGATATCCCCGCAATCCTGGATAACAACCTGGAAACATTAATAGAGAACTACCATCCCGAACTGGTGGTTATTGGGTATTCTCATGAACACACCCCCAAATTAGCAACTCTTATGCAGGCGAGTTATAATGTGGTAACCCCTTTGGTGGTGTTACCGGATCTTTCCTATGATTTTATTGGAAGTACGGTAGAAGATTTCCTTGGCCTTCCTTTAATCAAGATTAATCAGCCCAAAGAACAATTTTTCGCCGGTTTAGCCAAGCGGTTTATCGATATTGTTGCCTCTCTTTTAGGGCTATTTATTTTGTCCCCTCTGTTCTTAATAATCGCGGTTTTAATTAAGCTTACTTCTAAAGGGCCGGTATTCTATAAACAGGAACGAATGACCATGGATGGGGATCGCTTCTACATGGTAAAATTCCGTACCATGAAAGTACTCTCCGATGGCTCCAACGAGACAGGGTGGACGGTAAAAGACGATCCCCGGGTTACCCCTTTGGGTGCTTTTTTGCGCAAATCTTCTTTGGACGAGTTCCCCCAGCTTTGGAATGTCCTGAAGGGAGAAATGAGTTTAGTGGGGCCAAGACCGGAACGTCCCATGTACGTCGAGCAGTTTAAAGCCAAAATCCCTGCCTATATGCTACGGCATCGGGTAAAGGGAGGGATTACAGGTTGGGCACAGGTAAACGGCTTCCGGGGAAATACAAGTATTGAAAAACGATTAGAGTACGATCTGTACTATATACGAAACTGGAGTCTTTGGTTCGATATTAAGATACTGTTACTCACCTTTATTAAGGGATTTGTTAACAAAAACGCTTACTGAGATCAATTAACTGGTAGGCTAAAAGGGTAGGTAAAAATCGGGTCTCCTTAAGCGGGTATACGTAGAGCTGTGATTTAAAGTAAATGTTGCGGCTACCGAGTCGGTTGGTACGGTTCCATGCACCAGGTGTACGTGGGTCGAGCCGAATAATGCTTGCTAATATAGTCCGGCTACAAACCAATTTTTTAAAGCTTCGATTCGTTTGTAAAAAGCGCTTGGAAGATGAATCAGACTTTTTACCAGGTCAGCCGCCTCCACAGCAGCTACTCCATAAATCAGCAATTCTTCCTCCAGGGGAATTACCATCAGCTGGACTCGAAAGCGCTCTGCGCCGATTACGGGAAAAAAATATTTTAGACTTGTTAGGTTCTTTAGACCGAAGACTAGCATGGTATCCCGGGCTAGGTAGCTTGCTTCGTAATATTCCCTTCCAAAGTTCGCATCAACCAGATGGATGGGAAAGGCATCTTCCGGGGGTATTAGATCTACTAAAGGGTCGGGTAATCTAGCTTTAGTTCTGAGATCCCGGATAACATACACATCAGAAAAAAGTTCCCGCATGCCTTTAGCCCGGCTAGAGCGATACTGGATGCCGCTTAACGTACTAACTGCCCGCAAGCGGTTGTACAAGGTTAATAGAGAGGGCTTTTCTTTTCCTGGATACGGAATGAGAAAGAGAGCTTCGTTTCCCACATTGGGGGAATAGCCCTGAAAAAAATTTTGAAGGCGAACACTGAGAGGAACCTTGGGTAGATATTGAAAAGAAGGCATTCCTTCGGTGTATACGACCAGCTCTTTCTTTTGAAGTAATGCTTCTCGTTCCGAAGAGCTCAGATTCGGTAGAAGTTCTTCTAAACTCAGGGCCTGCGCTACAGTAGGTGTAAAAACCAAGCTATATAAAAAAATAAGAAAAAACAAAGCCCCTCCCTCTTTTTTATCGTGCGTAATCTAATGCGCAATTTCTATTACTAGATTTCATTATAGATTGCTAAAGTCTAGGGTTGCGAAATAGTCCTCTACTCGCTCAGCTCTCCGAATTTGTTGTATGGAACCATCTTTCCGTAATAGAAGTTCTGCGCACCGCAGTTTGCCGTTGTAGTTGAATCCCATGGCGTGTCCATGCGCGCCACCATCGTGGATACAGATTACATCTCCTGGAGTTGTGGGGGGAAGCTTTCGATCGATTGCAAACTTGTCGTTGTTTTCACAGAGACTTCCTGTGACATCGTAAGTCTCAGTTTCAGGAAGGTCTTCTTTACCTAAAACTGTTATATGATGGTACGCTCCGTACATCCCCGGCCGCATTAGGTTTGCCATGCAAGCATCTAGGCCTAGATAGCGTTTGTAGGTGTTCTTTTCGTGTATAACCCGGCTAACTAGAAATCCATAAGGGCCTGTAACACAACGGCCGTTTTCCATAACGATTCTTAGAGGATGCAAGTTGTTCGGAGTGATGATTCGTTGGTAGGCCTTGCGTATGCCCTCTGAAACATAGAACAAATCTACCGATTTCTGCTCCGGGCGATAGGGAATCCCGATCCCACCGCCTAAGTTAACAAACTCGATACGTACACCGGTTTTTTGAAGAATCTCAACCGCTAGTTCGAAAAGGATTACGGCGGTTTCTACAAAGTAATCGGGGTTTAACTCATTGGAAGCCACCATGGTATGCAATCCGAAACGCTTGGCCCCTTTCTGCTTGGCTATTTTATATCCTTCCAGAATTTGGGCTCTGGTAAAGCCGTATTTTGCCTCTTCCGGTTTGCCGATAATGGCATTTCCTCCTTTTAAGGGGCCTGGATTGTAGCGCATGCAGATAAGTTCCGGGAACCCGGCATGCTGTTCCAGGAAATCGATGTGCGTTATATCATCCAGGTTGATGATGGCACCCAGTTCTTTTGCCTTTACGTATTCGTGGGCGGGGGTATCATTGGAGGTAAACATGATTTCTTCCCCCCGGAGCCCTACTTTTTCTGCAAGCAGGAGTTCCGGCAAGGAGCTACAGTCCGCTCCCATCCCCTCTTCTTTTAAGATTTTAAGAATATAAGGATTAGGTAGGGCTTTTACAGCAAAAAAGTTCTTGAATCCTCCGGGTATCCAGGTAAAAGCCTTGTGAAACTCCCGGGCTTTTTCCCGTATTCCT
>JBDNDI010000339.1:0-2980 GCA_046719195.1 Spirochaetales bacterium
TTGATGCGGATTATTTTGTTACACAAGTCCTCTTTATGTGAAACTGTGCAAAGAACTTTATCATATTTATTAGAATGTACAAATCAATTGCAAGAAGCAGGGGAACAAACTAACCTAAAACCCATTCGCCATTCAGGAAGGTGCCATAAAACAATCTGAATAAAATATATAGAAGATGAAGATAGAAATGGTGTGTTAAGAAAGAAGGTACTCCCTTGAGCCTAGACAGATCTAACGGATTTTTGTGGGGTAGGGCTTACACTAACGCAACCGGGAGCTCCCGCTACTTGGTGCGCGGTATCGAAGCTTCTGCGGGAAGGTTGGGTAAAGCGGGGACCGTAGACGTTGTGGGAGAAGAAGCGGAAAGTTGGACAGATGAAGAGCTGCTACAACTTTTTAAGAAGCTGCAGGGGTAAGGGAAGTCCCTTAAATGTTAAGGGATTCGGTTTGGAGACACGGTAGTACAGAGAGATATCGGGACAGAGGGTATAGCAGCCCGGTACAATGGGAAGGGGACGGAGGTGGAAAGTTAGATGGAACAATGTGTGGGGCGAAGTACCCCTGAATACTTAAGGGGTTCAAGAATTATCTAAAGGAGGGGGTAAGTATTCATCCCCGATTGGAGGAGGAACTGTATTCGGCAGAGACTTTCAGCATCCAGCAGGAGTGGTTGAGATAGGCGGCGAATTCTCGAGTGTTTTACAACTGCAATCAACTGAAGGAGTACATAGGTAAACTCCTTTAATGCTGGTACAGAAAACTTACTTTGAGGTACGCCAGAAGCGTGGGTGCTACCCCCTGCAATACTTGAGAATCTGCTGCGTAAATAAAAAAGGAGGGTAGTCTAGTTTCCTCCAATGGACGAAGGCGAAAGGGGAGACAGGAGGGGAGGAAGTGTCACAAACGAAGTTTCACCCTCACACAAATAGGTGAACATGTGATATAACAGGGAGTATGATTTATAAAACAAATTCAGCCTATGAGTATCCTTTGCTTATTAAAAATTTGTTGGGGGCTCCCTTGGTTTACAACTCCGGGAGGGAGATCGTATATAGAGATTCAGTACGCCTTACCTATGCCAGGTTCCACGAGCGAGTAGGAAAACTTGCTTCAGCTCTTTTAAAGCTCGGCGTGAAAAAAGGAATGACCGTAGGGGTTCTCGATTGGGACAGCCACCGATATTTAGAGTGTTTTTTTGCTATTCCTATGATCGGTGCAATCCTGCATACGGTGAATATCCGTCTTGCTCCGGAGCAGTTAGTTTATACGATTGACCATGCCGAGGATGAAGTGCTTTTAGTCCATGAAGATTTTTTATCTCTTTTGGAACAAATTAAGGGGCGGTTAGATACCGTGGAACAGGTTGTTCTAATCCGGGAACCAAATTCCCTAAGCCAAAATGACACTCTGTCTGAGGATATACCCTGGGCTGGAGAGTATGAAGAACTTCTTGCTCAAAGTGAACCCTTACAAGAGTTTCCTGATTTGGATGAACATACTCAGGCTACCTTATTCTATACCACAGGCACCACGGGTTTACCCAAAGGAGTATACTTTAGCCATCGACAAATTGTGCTGCATACCTTATCCGGTCTCATTGCTCTTGGGTGCCCCTCTGAAAAGGGGAGGTTTCATACTTCGGATGTATATATGCCTCTTACCCCCATGTTCCATGTGCATGCCTGGGGCATTCCCTATATGGCCACCGTGCTTGGAGTCAAGCAGGTGTATCCGGGACGGTATGTACCTTCCCTGCTTCTTTCTTTGATTCAAAAAGAAGGAGTCACCTTTTCCCACTGTGTGCCTACGATCTTGAACATGCTATTGAAGGATCCTTGTTCCCGGCAGATCGATTTAACTAAATGGAAAGTGATTATTGGAGGAGCGGCTCTACCCAAGGCTTTGGCATTAGAAGCTTTAAAAAGAGGAATTGATATTTTCGCCGGCTATGGATTATCAGAAACCTGTCCTGTGCTAAGTATTGTACGTATTACCGAACAAACTACCTTTGAGTTTCAAAATCCAGAACAAGAAGCAGAGTTGCGTTGCCGTACCGGTACACCCATCCCCCTTGTACAGGTTCGAATTGTGGATGAAAACGGAAAAGAAGTACCTGCAGACGATCGTACCCCCGGGGAAATATTGGTACGAAGTCCCTGGCTTACTCCAGGGTACTGGAAGGATCATGCAAACTCGGAAAAATTATGGGAGGGAGGTTGGCTCCACACGGGGGATGTAGGGTGCATTAATAGGGAACGATCTCTACGGATTACTGATCGAAAGAAGGATGTTATAAAAGTAGGAGGAGAATGGGTGTCATCTTTGGCCCTAGAAGATATTCTTTCTACCCATCCTGTAGTTTCCGAAGTAGGGGTAATTGGTCAACCCGATTCTACCTGGGGAGAGGTTCCTCTATCACTGGTAGTTAAGAAGGAAGGTAGGGAAGAAACAGAGAGAGAACTATCTGTTTATGTAAAGACTTTTGTAGATCGGGGGGTATTGCCCCGGGAAGCAATTTTACTAAAAGTCCGGTTCGTTCCTTCTCTTGAGAAGACAAGTGTAGGGAAAGTAAATAAAGTTGCTTTAAGGAACAAGTATTTGGGAGGACCTGTCTGAAGGTCTCTAGGTGGGGGTTTCCTTGCTAAATCCCTTGAAAAGCTTTTTTAATGATGTCTTTTCTAGGGGGCTTAGTAACGAGGCTCACAAGGGGGACAACGGCAAAAGGTAGAAGGATCCCAATGGTGGAGGCTATCGGTGCTTCCCCCAGGTAAAAAAAGAGAAAGATGGAAGTTCCTAAGCCTGTAAGCATGCCTGCATATACACCGGCTAAGGTTGTTCTTTCCCAAAATAGACCGTATAGGAAGGGGGCCATAAACGAACCTGCCACTGTACCCCAAGAAAGAGACATTAGAGTAATGATAATAGCAAAATCATACCGGGCAATAAAGTAAGAAAGAATAATAAATAGAGAACTAGATCG
>JBDNDI010000034.1:0-13525 GCA_046719195.1 Spirochaetales bacterium
TGTTCGTGAAAAAAAAGCCCCGGACAGCCGGGGCCTGAGGAGGGTATGAAATGGGCAGTCTTTTACTCTGCCAAACCTATAAAGCTATCCCTTGGATGTTGTTTCTCGTACAGTTCTCGGGCTTCTTCTGCAAGTTCAACCAGGATCAAAATTCCCTTTGCTAAAACAACACCTGCTACTAAAGAAACTATCCATGTCAGAATCGCAAGAAGATTCATATTCACCTCCTACTTTGCGTTGGAAAGAACAGCCTTACCCACAGTTACTTTGGGCTTTCGGACAGCTCCCCACAGTTTTTCCGCAAGTTTAAAAATTCCCACAATGATAAAAGTGATAACAATTGCGGAAACCGCCACAAAAAGCCTAGCTAAAAATGCACTTGCCATATTTTCCTCCTAAACCTGCAAGTATTTTCTGGTTATACAATACTAAAAAGGTTATAAAAGTAGGCTAAAAATGAAGGCTGGTTGTATAAAAAATCTGTAAAATTGTATATTGCTGGATATGAAAAAAATCGTTCTAGGTTATGATATAGAAGACCCGATCTGTGCTCTCGCAACTCCCTGGGGAACTAGCGCTTTGGCTGTTCTCCGCACCTCTGGAGAGGGTGTTATAGAGAAAGTGGCTGAAATATTTTCAAAACCTGAGAAGCTTAGAGGAAGTACCGGAGGCAGAATTCACCATGGTTATTTGGTATCACCCGAGACAAGAGAACCGATAGATGAGGTTATGGTAGCGGTGTACCGCTCCCCTCACAGTTATACAGGTGAGGATAGTGTGGAAATTTTCTCTCATGGGAGCTTGCCGGGCATCCGTACTATTCTGGAAGCCCTCCGCACCCTAGGATTCCGACCTGCAGAACCCGGAGAATTCACCTATCGGGCATTTATCCATGGTAAAATGGATCTAACCCGGGCAGAAGCTGTGCAGGAAATTGTTAGCTCCAAAACCCAAAAAGCTCACCTGTTAGCCTTGCACCGATTAGAGGGTGGCTTATCCAATCTCTTGGTTCAATTGAAGGAAAAACTGCTCGACTTATTAACCACAATAGAAATTCAACTGGATTACCCAGAAGAAGACGCCCCTACTATACCCATAACCAAACAGAACATAGAACCTATTCTGCAAAAGATCGAGCATCTGTTACAAACCTACGGGGAAGCCAAACTGTACCAAGAAGGGGTTCGGATAGCTATAGCAGGAAAAACAAACGCAGGGAAATCTAGTTTATTTAATCGCTTCTTAAAAGAAGAAAGATCCATCGTATCTGAAATACACGGTACCACCCGAGATTACATAGAAGCAACCCTTTCCATCGGAGGGATTCCTGTGCGATTGTACGATACAGCGGGCCTTCGAGTATCTACAGATCCCATAGAGGTGGAAGGAGTTAAACGGAGTTATACCCTATTACAAAGCTGTGCCTTAATTCTTTATCTCATAGACTGTACTGATAAGGATAACAATTCGGAAGAGTTTTTAAAAAACCAAGTTGATTTACAAGCCTTGAGTAACCGACTCCTTCCGGTGTATACAAAAATCGACCTAGATCCTAACTGGTCAAAGCGCGTTTCTAAAACACAATTTCCTTTTGTTTCAAACAACGTATTTGGGGTTAGTTCGGTAACCGGAGAGGGAATAGATTCTCTTTTAAAAGAAATTGAGCATCGATTAAAAGAAGGAGTTATACAGGGGAAAGAGGAAATTCTGATAGAATCTGACCGGCAGAAGGAACTTCTAGAACGGGGCAAGCAGGCTTTGGAGAGATTTCTACAAGGGATAGACAACAGGCTCCCTTTAGATGTTCTATCCCAGGATATCCAGGAAGCTCTCCGTGCTTTAGGTGAAATTACCGGGGAATTAACTACGGAAGATATGCTTCATCGAATGTTTTCCAATTTCTGTGTGGGGAAATAAGGTAAAATAAGGTATGGATGCAGAGGTTATTGTAATCGGGGGGGGCCATGCTGGGATCGAGGCTAGTTTAGCATCGGCTCGTATGGGATGTTCTACCCTGCTAATTACCCAGAATTTAGATTGTATAGGAAAAATGTCCTGTAACCCAGCCATTGGCGGATTATCCAAGGGTAACATTGTCCGGGAGATTGACGCTCTAGGGGGAGAAATGGGCCGCCTTATTGATGCTTCCATGATCCAATTCCGGGTTTTAAATCAAAGCCGTGGCCCTGCTGTACAAGCTCCACGAGCTCAGGCTGATAAAGCCTTGTACAGCCTTTTAGCAAAGCATACCTTGGAACAACAGAAAGGTTTGTTCCTATTCCAGGATACGGTAGTAAACTTCTTATTAAGTTCAGGAGGTATCGAAGGGGTACTTACAGAACGGGGTCGAAAGTTTACCGCCAAAGCCGTGGTGCTCACTACCGGTACTTTCATGGAGGGAATTCTTTTTATAGGGGAATACGCAGCTCCTGGAGGCAGGCTAGGGGAACCTGCTGCGCAGGGATTAGGAAAGGCTCTACGCAATCTCGGCTTTCCCGTTGGACGGTTAAAAACCGGAACCCCGGCCCGAGTGCACAAAGACTCGATAGATTTTAGCAAAATGGAACTGCAACCCGGCGATCCGGAACCTTTTCCATTTTCCTTCTTTTCTGAAAAAGTAGATCGTCCCAATGTTCCCTGTTGGATTACCTATACGAACGAAGAAACGCACCGCATTATCCGGGAAAATATTCATCGTTCCCCCCTGTACGGGGGGAAAATTGTGGGTATAGGGCCAAGATACTGTCCCTCCATTGAAGATAAAGTGGTTCGATTTGCCGATAAAACCCGTCACCAAATTTTCGTAGAGCCAGAAGGTTTAAATACCGAAGAGATGTATTTAAACGGCATCTCTAGCTCCTTACCCGAAGAAGTACAGGAGCAATTTCTTCGAACAGTACCGGGGCTAGAGCGGGTGCACATTCTACGGCCAGGGTACGCAGTCGAGTACGATTACATCGATCCTACAGATCTGTTTCCCTCTCTAGAGTCAAAACGCTTACCAAGATTATTTATAGCGGGACAAACCAATGGAACTTCAGGTTACGAAGAAGCAGCAGGACAGGGTTTACTGGCCGGAATAAACGCGGCCTCTAAGGTAAAAGGCCTTCCTCCTCTGGTATTGAGTCGAGCGGAAGCTTACATCGGAGTACTTATAGACGATCTAGTTACCCTGGGTACAAAAGAACCGTATCGTATGTTTACTTCCCGAGCAGAATATCGGTTAAACCTTAGGCATGATACCGCAGATTTTCGTCTCTTTACCAAAGGTCAAGAACGAGGGCTGCATCCGAAAGAACGGGAAGATTTGTTTCAGAAAAAACTAGAAACCTGTGAAAAGGTTAAGCATTTACTCCAGGAACGGAGAATTACTGTAAAAGAAGTCTTTCCTGCCACCTTTAGTAGCCACATGGGTAAGTCATTTTACCAAGCCTTGAAAGATCCTAACCTGAAGCTTGCTGACTTTTACCCCTACCTTCCCGAGCTTTCCCGGTTACGGCCCGATTGGCTATCGGTAATCGAACTAGACATAAAATATGAAGGGTACATTGCCCGGCAAAACCAGGAGGTGGAAAAGTTTCGAAAGTTAGAGTCCCGAAAAATACCCCCGGAGTTTAATTACGACGAGGTAGAAGGTCTTTCCTCCGAAGCTCGCCAGAAACTAAAGGCTATCCGTCCTCTTTCCATAGGTCAGGCTTCCCGCATATCGGGCATACGCGTTTCGGATATTGCCCTTTTGACCCTCTATCTAGACCGGAAACCAAGTAATAAAGCTTCAAAGGCTATACCCTCAAGAGAGAGATAAGATACACAGGATGGACACGGAAAGCGCTGTATATTTAGAAAAGGGATTGGAGCGACTTGGGCTAAAAGAAGAAAAAATCAGAACCCGTTGTTATCTTTTTTTACAAGAGCTCGAGCGTTGGAATAGCCGGTTCAGTTTTGTCCATGACACAGGAAAAGACCTGGTTGTACGCCATCTTCTGGATTGTCTTGCGGGACTTTCCATCTTTGCGTCATTTAACCCAACAAGCATCGCCGACCTAGGTTCTGGAGCAGGGTTTCCCGGCATTCCGCTTGCCGTTGGGTTACCTGATGTTTCCTTCACTCTAATTGAACCTTCCCGAAAACGGGCGGCTTTTCTAAAAAGCGTTCAAAGCCTGTTAGGTTTATCCAATGTAAGAATATGGGAGACAAATTTAGAAAGCTTACCCCATCATTTAAAACCGGAAGATCGCTTTTTCTGCATTACTTTTCGGGCCTTTACCCCTTTAACGCCAAAAAAACTTAAACAAATGTTTCCTCTCCTTTTGGAAAAGGGATTTATTCTCGCTTACAAAGGAAAGCGAGAAATCTTAGAGCAGGAGGTACGGATAGCTACTCCCGGTTATAAAGTGAACATCATACCTCTGCATGTACCCTTTTTAGAGGAAGAAAGGCACCTTTTATGGATCAGCCGGTAGTCATTAGAATTTTATTTAATCCGTCTTTATCTATAAGATCGATCAGCCTAGCCTCGACAAACTTTTGCGCTTCTTCACTGAACTCTCCAGCAGAGAAGCAGTAACCCCGACCTGCTTTTGCTTCTTTTATTCTAGCATGAAAGTCCCTTAACATGAGTTCCCCTACAGGGCCGGTGGTACGTATAAAACGATACATAATTAAGTCCTGCCATTTGGTGGTTTCAACTTCGGCTAAAATATCTGCATATTCATTTTTTTGAACAGAAATATTTAGAATTTTTACCTGGGCCTGGGGAATAAAGCCGGTTACTATCTTTCGACATAAGGTAACAAAATCTGCCGGGGGAGAAATGAGATAGGTCTGAAGGTTTTTATTACTGTTCAATTCCCGAAATTTTAATATTTGAGCTTCTACATCCCTATAAGCAGGTTGAACACTGTAAATGTCCATTAAAAGATTTAAGGCTTTTCCTAATTCTTGTTTTAAAGCATAGGCAGAGGCTAATCGGTACTTTAATTCGAGTAATACTTCCTGAGGTATTTCTTTATGGCGAAGCCCTATCTCAAAATCTAAAATTGCTTTGTCGACCTGGCGAATCCGAAGATGGGTCATACCACATAGGAGAGCTGCCTGAGGACCAAATACAGGATCGGGTCGCAAATGGGTAAAAATTCGGATTGTCTGATCATTCATTCCTAATTCATAGTAACATTGCCCTATTACATAGAGGGTTTCTTTGTCATCCGGCAGCAATTCAAAGACTTTTCGCAAAAAAGGTAGTGCTTCTTTAGCTTTACCTGTTTTATACAAAGTATACCCTAGGTATTTTTGTGTTTCTAGATGATCCGGTTGTTTTATGGAGGCGCTTTTTAGCAGAGGCAAGGCCTTTTCATAACTTTTCCGTTTAAATTCGATTACCCCTAGATTATAGTTCACTTCAAAGGACTCCATATCTTTGGTTCTAGCCAAAAGAAAACCTTTATAGGCCTCCTCTATACGGTTACTTTTAAGGGCAGAAATCGCGTATCGGAGGGAAATTTCAAACTCATTCAAGGACATATCTACACCGCAGAGATCCAAAAGAATTCCGTAAGTCTGCATTGCTTTGTCCCACAGTTCTTCGCTATAGTATAATTCTGCTAACATTAACAAAGCTTCCGAATCTTTTGGGTTCTGTGCTAATCGTCGGTTGGCCATTTTTAAAATACTGTTCCGATCCTGCGGACGTTTTGTTTTCTTGTTATTGGAGCTTTTCCTTGAAGATATAACTCCAAAGGTTGCTATGCCGATAATAACTATAAAACCTGCAATTACTAGCGGAAGTAGGTCTAGCATACAGGCATTATGATAGAGGGTACAGTATCTGTCAATGAAGGTTGACAAAGGTTTTGTACGCCTATACGTTTATTCGGATGTCTTTTGCATCTAGAGGGAGGTAAAGAAATTATGATCGGCCTAAAATTAGCGGATGGTCGATTTTTTCCCCTAATGGAGGAAAGTGAAACGAGGGTCATACGGGTAATCCTTACTCCCGTCACAACCAATCAATCCCAGGTAAAGGTAGATTTACTCCGGGGAGACCCAGAGGAGCAAGCGTCTTCCTGGGAATATCTGGCAAGCCTTGTGCTGGAACATATAAAACCCTTAGAAGATGGAAATGCAGAATTAGAGCTTCTTGTGCAACTTTTTAACGCTAATACCCTAGTATCCCGAATAAAGGATTTAGGTTCAGGCGAATATCAGAGTTTACGTATCGATCTAGAAAGTCTAGATACCGGAGAATTATCCCTACCCGATTACCAACCGGAAATGGAATTCCTCTCTCTCTCCCCCTCCTACTCGTATGAGGGATCCCCAGATATAGAATCTAGGCCATTAGAATCCACTCGCCTTACCCAGCACCCTTATTTCTATCCCGCCCTCTTTCTTTTTTTGTTTCTCTGTTTGGTTATACTAGGTATAGTAATATATTTAATCTTCTATACTACAAAGGGCACCCCTCCGCCAGCTCTATCAAAACTGCACTCTTACGGTTCCCTATACTTGCTGCTAATGCAGTCTCCAATTTGTAAAAGTTAGAGGAGTAATTAAAAACACCATGACCTATCTACAAGCTTTTCTCTTAGGTGCCTTGCAGGGATTTACAGAGTTTATCCCTATTTCTAGCTCTGGGCATTTGAAGCTTTTACAGCATCTTTTCGGCTTGCAAGAGGTGCCTTTGCTCTTTGATGTATCCCTTCATATCGCTACCTTAATTGTTGTAGTCCTTGTCTTTCGGAAAAAAATTTCCCGACTCTTACTTAACAGCGTTAAAATTATTAAAAAACAAACTTTTCCTGAGAAGGAAGAAACTTTAAATCTTCTGAAAGCTTTGCTAATATCTACTTTTTGTACGGGAGTATTGGGTATTATATTTAAAAGTATAGTGGAAGAGGCTTCTCCCAAATGGGTTTCGGCTTCTCTACTCCTTACAGCTATCTTGCTAGTGCTGGGGGGGAACAAGCAAGGGAAACGTACTTATGTAGAGTTAACTCTCAAAGATAGCATTATTATCGGCATTAGTCAGGGATTTGGAGTACTACCCGGCATTTCCCGTTCCGGAATCACTATAACAACAGGCTTACTTTTAGGATTCGATCGTAAACTAGCAGGAGAGTACAGCTTTCTCCTATTTTTACCTGCCGCCTTCGGAGCTTTGCTTCTAACCTTAAAAGATGCCTCTGCTTTAGTCAATCAAATACCTGTTGGCGTTTTACTTTCCGGATGTATATCAGCTTTTCTATTCGGGCTAGGGTCTTTAGGGGTACTTTTGCGAATTCTCCGAGGTGGGAATCTTGGTTGGTTCGCTTGGTATTTAATTCCGGTAGGCTTAGGGGGATTATTGTTCCTATGAGAGAACCTTTCAGATCCTGGATCTATCGATGGATTCCTCTTGGATTGTGCTTTTTTTTTGCATTATTCTCTCTAGGAGCCTTGCTTCTTGCCCTTGGAAACGTATCCTCAAGTAAAAGTTTACTCCTTGGATATTACACCGGATTGGGCAAAATATTAATCGACAGTTTTCATTTTGCTTCATTTTTTATTCCTTTATATTTTGCTGCCTGTGCCTATTTCCTGTTTCATGCTACTTTACGTATCGACTGGATAGTTTTTCTAAATGTCTTGCTGGTTCCTTTTTTTACCCTTGCTCTTGCCCTTCGCTTACTTTTTAGCCCCTCTGCTACACTTTCGCCCCTTCCTGCTTTGTTTCAACGCTCCTTTACCTGGTTAGGAGGGGGACTGATTGCCTTGCTTCTTTTTTTTCTGGAATTATCTTTTTTACCTCAAATATATAAATGGATCCATCATTGGTATAAGTCCAAAATCTCTAAACCTATAGAACCGCTCCAAATTGCTCCTCCCTCCGACAGCACCTCTTTTTCTGAAACGCTTGCCCAAACAGGTGTTTTTGATAGTTCTAAGACTTCAGAAAACACCGTAGAGTCTCTCCTTCTACTAGAAGACTCCGGCAACAAGTCCCTAAAAGAAACCACTTCCCCTCAAGAGCAAGAACAGGAAGGGATAGAAGAAGTAGAGAAGGAGATAACCGAAGCCCAGGATACAAAAAGTGGGGAGCTTCCGGAGGCGGAAGTTGAGGAGGAGACCCCTGAGGAGGAGGCGAGGGAGGATTTTAAAGTAGAGATCCTTGAGGAGGAGGAAGAAGAAGAGGAGGATGTTGAAAGAGAAAAGGAAGAACCAAGTTCAGGAGAAGAGCGTCAACCTAGGGTAATTAGAGAATCCTCTGAATTCTCCTCCGTTCCTTCAGCGGCTTTAAAAGATAAAAAACAGGGAGCCGCGTACTCCATACCGGTGGAGGGTATTTTAAATAAACAGAACTCCCTTGCGTACTGGGAAATAGATGAGGAAACCCGTAGAGCAGCTGAGGTTTTACGTACAACCTTAGAAGAGTTTAAAATTCAGGCAGAAGTGGTTGGAATCCGAAAAGGTCCGGTAATTACCATGTTTGAAATCCTTCCTGCCCCGGGAGTGAAACTCTCCCGAATTGTAAACTTAGCCGATAATATAGCCCTGCGGCTTGCAGCGGCTAGTGTCCGAATTGTAGCTCCCATTCCAGGTAAGCACGCGGTAGGGATAGAAGTGCCGAACAAGCACCGGGCCATCGTTACCTTTGCTGAGATGGTGAGCGAGGAAGGGTTTATTAATTCCAAAATGGAAATACCCATTGTCTTAGGAAAAGACATAGCCGGTGAAGCTCAAATCATAGACCTAGTACACACTCCCCATCTGCTGATTGCAGGAGCAACGGGTTCGGGCAAGTCAGTTTGTGTAAACTCAATAATATGTTCCATTCTGTTTAAGCGCTCACCGGCGGAAGTCCGTTTAATCCTCATTGATCCTAAAATCGTAGAACTAAAACTATACAATGACATTCCCCATCTTCTAACACCGGTTATTACCGAACCGAAAAGAGCTTTTCAAGCTCTCCAATACGCTATTGCGGAAATGGAGCGGAGATACACCTTGCTCGATGGAATGGGAGTGCGAGATATCCGAAGTTACAACAGAAAAATAAAAGTAAAGCATATTGCTACCCTCCCCTTGCCCTACCTGGTTATTATCATAGACGAGTTTGCTGATTTAATGGCCACGACCGGAAAAGAACTCGAATCTACCCTCGCACGTTTAGCTGCCATGAGCCGCGCTGTAGGAATACATCTTGTATTAGCTACGCAGCGCCCTTCCATTGATGTTATTACCGGCCTTATTAAAGCTAACATCCCTAGCCGGATTGCCTTTATGGTGGCGAGTAAGTTCGACTCCCGCATTATTATTGATTCGGTAGGAGCAGAGAAACTTTTAGGTAGAGGAGACATGCTTTTCACCTCTGCCTGGGATCCATTCCCACTGCGTATGCAGGGTGCCTTTGTGTCAGAAGAAGAAATAGAAAACCTCGTAGAACGGGTTCGCCAGTACGGCGAGCCCGACTATATCGATGAAGAAATCTTCTACGATGAAGAAGAGGAAGAAGCTTACTTCACCAACGGTGAGGAAGATCCGTTATTGGAAAAAGCTATAGAAATAGTAACAGCTGCGGGTAAAGCCTCGGCTAGCTACTTACAACGTAGATTAAAAATCGGATACAACCGCGCTGCCCGCCTCATCGAACTAATGGAACACCGGGGTATCGTTGGCCCTGCGGATGGCAGCAAACCGAGAAAAGTGTTATGATTCGGCCCATTCTTTAAATCGGGTAAGAGCTTCTTCTATCTCTTGGGAATGAATGCCCGAGTAAGCAAGGCGAATATATCGCTGCTCTTCCCCCTCTAAAGCTCTTCCAAAATGCAAACGGGTACAGAAACTGACACCGGTTTTTTTCAGCACCTCCCGACGGAAAGTCTCGTAATCAAAAAAACCTTTATTTTTCATTAGTTCTGTTACTTCGGGATACAGGTAGAAGGTTGCCTTAGGTGTATAACAGCGAACTCCGGGAATCTGCTGCAGAAGCTTCACCGCTATGTCTCTGCGTTCCTTTAGAATAGCAAGTATCTCCTTAGCCCCTTGCTGATCCCCTGTTAAAGCTTCTACGCCCGCGATCTGCACAAAATGATTGGTACAAGACTCATCATTCAGGCTGAGTTTGGCTATAATATCGATAATTTCCTCTGGCCCAAGGGCAGCTCCCAACCTCCAACCGGTCATGGCATATTTTTTTGAAAACGTATAGAGTAGCACACAGCGTTCTTCCATGCCGGGGAAAGATGCAAGACTATGGGATCTTCCCTCGTACCGGATATCGAAATAGGCTTCGTCACAGAGTACATATAGATTATGCCGTCGAACCATATCGGCGATTTGTTCTAACTCTTCTATACTCGCTTCTGCCCCGGTAGGGTTGTGTAAATCGTTTAGAATTAATAGTTTTGTCTGCTTAGATATTTTTCTTTCTATCGATTCTACCTCTAAGGCAAAGTTTTCTTTTCCACGTCGGAATCCATAGGGGACTGCAATACCCCCATGGAACTCAATCTGAGACTCATAGATGGGATACCCCGGATTTGGATATAAAACTTCCACTCCCGGATCCATAAGGGCTTGAATAAACTTGGAAATAACTGGTTTTCCTCCAGGCTGAATAGCCACATGTTTAAAAGTATAATGCGTACCATGGCTTTGGTTTACGTCTTTAGCTAACGCCTCTCGCAATTCCAGTATACCTGCATTGGGTGCATACCCTGTCTTACCTGCTTTCATTGCCCTATAGGCAGCCTCGATAATCGGGCTAGGAGTCGGAATATTCAGGTCTCCCAGGTGAAAAGGATATACTTTGTGTCCTTGCTGTTTATATGCATTTGCTTCAGCTGATACGGCAAAAGCAGTTTCGGTTCCTAACTTCTTAATTCTATTGGCTAGCTGCATCAATTCCCTCCTCGTGTTGGTATTATGGTACTATAAATTTATCCATACAGCAATCAGCACCTATAGATTACAGCTCTTTTAGCCGATTTAAGAAGAGAATGAGGGTACAGGTTTGAAGAAATCGCTACTATTCGGAATTCTCCTCAGCTTTGTAGGATGGATCCTGTGGGGAGAAGTTTCCTTCTCTACCCTTCATCTTTCTTCAGAAAACCTTCTGTTGTTTCAAGCAACCGCAGAGAGACCGGGAGAAAATAGCTACAGCACCTTGTTTTTAAGCGATTTGTCCTCCGGTTCTTTGAAACAGCTAACTTTTTTCCCCGAGGAAATCCAATTCCTGGAACAAACAGGACAGTTACAAATTCAGAATCGTTTTGGAGTCTTTAGAACTACGAAGGATTTGTTTTCTTTTCAAGCGGTGGACAAATTTCCCTCCTTTTCTTCGGAAGGCTCGTTTACCCTAGGCAAATTGTATCCCCTTCAGTCTTCACCGGATGGAAGATACCTTATATTTCAAGAACCTAGTTCAGCGGCTTATGGGAAATTAATTCTCTACGATCTTACAGAAGAAAAACGGGAAGTTGTTTCAGATAAGCATGAACTAACCCTGAAAGGGCCTTTAGTTCAGTTTAGCCCCGATTCCAAATACTTCATTTATAGTAAAGAAGGAAAGTTATACTATTTCTCCATTGAACAGTACCAAAGAAACCGGTTACCGGCTGAATCTCTTCGAGTGTTAGGTACGGGTTCCATACAGAGTGTGCAATGGGGCCCTCTAGGAGATTTATACTATGTAGAGGGCACCTTACTGTATCGTATCTTAGGAGCTGAACTATTCGCCCGCTCCCTGTATCAACCTCTGCTCAGAATCGGTAGAATTATCGGGAAACTACCCCTTAGTTTTGATCCGAATTTTGACCTGTTTTGGGTTTCTTCTCAGGGCGATCGATTGCTTCTCGCTGTTGGAGGAAGGAATCTTTTTATCTATCCTGTAGGATTAGACGATTTCCAGGGAGTTTCCCATCCTCTGCAATTCCCTTATCTTAACCTTCCACGAACATTCAGAATAAAAAGCGTAATTTGGTCTAAAGAGAATATTATAACCCTCCTAACCGAGGGTATTCTAGAAGGGAAAGAGGTTACAACCCTCTACCGTATTGACCTTAACGCCGAAAAGCCTTTCTTTACCCTAGAGAAAGAAGAAGGAGTAAAAGCGATAAATCTATCCAGAGACCAGCGCAAAATAGCTCTACTTAAGGAAACTTCTATAAGCATACGAAACTATGGTACCTTCCTAGAGGATCATTCCATTCCTTTTCCTACTCCCCTTCACTTCGTTTGGTTAGAACCCAATATATTCATTGTAGCGGGGATGTGGGAAACCGTGCTCTTTGACTTAGGGCAAAACCTTAAAAGAACCCTCAGTTTTTCCCAACCCGATCAATTCGGATTCCAGGAAGGTTTGATCGTTCTGCAACGGGGAAATACCCGCTTAGGGTATAATCCTAAAACTCAAGCTTGGAAACCCCAGGAAACCTTTAGCCCCTCCCCGGCTGCCACTGGGAACGAATCCTTTAGAGTCTTCCTTGAACCTATGCCTTCTGGACCCTTTAAAAACCTTATTATGGTTAGAAATCTCAAGCGTCCCGGCACCTACCCCCTCTTTACCCCTAAGGTTGAACCCTACGAACCTCTTCCAGAGAAAGACGAGATAATAGATTTTACCAATTTTACCCATGGCTCTAGAGTGCGGGGAAGGTATGTTTCCTTTGTATTCAATGCGGTAGACTCTGTCGAAGGGTTGTCTGAAATACTCAACACGTTAGCGGCTTACAATATCCGCGCAACCTTTTTTGTAAACGGCGATTTTATCCGCAGGAATCCAGGAGCAACCAAAGAACTTGCCTATTCAGGGCATGAAATAGGTTCTTTGTTTTACACCTATTTTAACATAACGGATCCTCAGTTCAGAGTTACCTCTCAGTTTATCAAACAGGGCCTGGCCCGTAATGAAGACGAATATTACCAGACTACGGGTAAGGAATTAACCTTGCTTTGGCATACTCCCTATTACTTTCTACGGGACGATATTGTTAAAGCTGCACAAGAGATGAACTACACTTTTATCGGAAGAGACGTAGATAGCCTAGATTGGGCGGTGAAACGGACAGATGCAGGAAAAAATCCTTTGTATTATTCCTCAGCCGACCTTATTGAAAGGATCTTACGATTAAAAAAACCTGGTTCCGTTATATCCTTTCAAGTAGGTAGACCTGAAGATGGACAAATAGGAAACTGGAGAGATGATTACCTTTTTCAACGGCTAGATTTGTTAATTAACCGTCTGATCGAAAAAGGGTATCAGATTGTGCCTGTTTCGGTCTTGATGGACTTATCCAGATAAAGTAATATAGAGGGGAGGTAAAAGTCTTGAAACCACATACTAATCCATTAAAGGCATACAAAGAAACCAACATTCGCACAGCTAGCCAAGGGAAACTTATTGTAATGCTGTACGAAGAAGCTATTCGTCAAATTGATATAGCTATCCAAGAATTGGCGCAGAAATCCCGAAAGCTGGACTTAGTTCATAATGCAATTGTGAAAGCACAAGATATTATTACAGAATTAACCGTCTCTCTAGATT
>JBDNDI010000340.1:0-2977 GCA_046719195.1 Spirochaetales bacterium
TCGCAGATTACCTCCTTCGGTAAGCACCCATACCTCATCCCGGGAGTTGGTTTTTCCCGACACAAGGATTATATCCGGTCGAGGATCTACCTGAAGCATTTGTAGGGCTCGGGATTCGTAGATTAGATCGGACTCAAGAAGAAGGAAACCCTCCTCCTTCTCTGCCGGGCACGCGTCCATTTTTGCCCTCGCCAGATACAGGCTGTATAGACTACCTGAGTCCGCGTACTTTTCGTTATGCACCGTAAGGATTCGCCCCCCGGAACGGGCAGCGAGCTCTTCATACTTTTCCGCCACGTGCCCTGTTACAATGATTACCCGTTCCACTCCCGAAGCGAACAATTTATTCAAAGATTCTTCGATTATTGGTTTTTCCCCTATCTTGAGGAATCCTTTGGGGATTTCCAATCCTAACTCTTTCAGCCGGGTTCCCCGGCCTGCTGCTAGAATTACTGCTGTCTTTACCATTTCAATTCACCAACTTGCCTTAGGGTAATATGTACGAATCTGTTCGTCTTTCGTTAATAAAGGATAAAACCATTGGAATTATAAGTTTAGTATAATTGTAATTTGTTACGTACGCTATTCTGTAAGTAATGCTGCCATCGCCTCTACCAGGTGTTCAACATCCGAGTCCAAGATATCCCCCATATTGGCGATGCGAAAAATTGAATGATACAAACCCGCCTGCCCGGCATAAATGACAAATCCAGCGGCTTTCAGGGCATCGTGTATCTGCTCATACGTTCGGCCTGCAGGCAACTTGAAGGAGGTAAGCATGGAGCAGTAGGATTCTTCGGGAAGAAATAGTTCTAGGCCGAAATCAATAAACGCTCGCCGTATGCGGTTGGCGATCTGTCGATATCGGGATCGACGAGTCTGCCAGCCTCCCATCTCTTCTAATTCCTTCAAGGCCTCTTGCAAAAGCACGCAGATATGGGTGGCTTGGGTGAAAGGAGAGAATCCGGTTTTCTGTTCTTTGTACATTTTGAACAGGTCTAGATAGAGGGAAGTGGCTTCGGTTTTACCCGACTCTAACAGGTCTTTGCGGGCAAGCACGAAGCAGATTCCCGGAGCGCCGTGAATGCATTTATTAGCCACCGAAGCTAAGGCTGCCACATTCCACTCAGCAAACCGGATCTCTTCTCCGGCAAAGCTAGACACAGTATCTAAAAGTAATGGTTTTCCATATTTTCTACAAAGAGCACCGAGAGCATCCAAATCGTTCAGCCGGCCTGTGGTAGTTTCATTGTGAATAGCTGCTACATGGGTGATGGACAGATCAGTCTGCAGGAGCCGTTCCGCTTCCCCAAAATTCATGGGTTCCGGCCAGGGACTCTTTACAAGGGCAAAAGGTTTTCCCTGCACTTCTAGCATAGAAGCGATCCGTTCCCCGTATACCCCATTGGCTATTACTAAAGTTTTCCCTTTTCGGGGAGCCAAGCTCTGGAATATTGCCTCTACTGCGCAGGTGCCTGAACCGGTAAAGATAACCGCTTCGTACTCTGACTCGGCTTCCAGATACACTCGCCGCAGCCGGGCTTTTATATCTAACACAAGTTCGGCAAACTCCGGTTCTCTATGACAAAGATCCTCTTCCAGGAATTTTCTTCGTACCCTTTCGCTCAGAGTTACCGGGCCCGGGTTCAATAAGATCGTGGGTCGTTTTAAAGAAATTTCTGTTTTCATTCTCTAACCACCTTTACTATCTTCTTTTTTACACTCTCTTTGGACTGCAAATTCTACACTTGCAGGCTGCCATTCCCGCACCTTTATATTGCTACTCTTTTAAAATGGGGTTCTATTTTAAAATAGAGTGCATATTTTGCATATACTCTACTAAGGCTTGCTGAAATGCACCTACAGCCTGTGGAACCATATTTTGCACTCGAAGAATTTTTTCCGGTTTTAATTCTGTCTGGTATACTTTTCTAAAGGCATACCGAAAAGCACGCAAATCAACCCTTAGAGAAATATTTGATCTTTTAGTAAAGCGGGTTTATACCCTGGAATCTCAAGGGGCATACACCTAACCTACCCTGTCTTTACTTACCTTATGCAGGAAAGAGGAAAACCGCTTCGCCACTTCCGGAGGTGTGATGGTAGGACGAGGTAAGTTTTCGGGTGCTCCGGATAGGATGGGAACCCGGAAAAAGCAGGGGCCCTCCGTCCAAGACAAGCCAGGTGCCCAGGAGAACTCGGTGGTCCGGGACAATCCCTCTGGCTGAGACAATCCAGCTGCTTGAGACAAGCTAGCCGCTCGGGAAAAACCAGCCGGGTTCGCTACATCAAAGTTCTCTCCCTCTGCGGACCTAATAGAAGTCACCCCCTCCAATTGCCCCCCTTGTCCCAATACCCCGTACAGTACTTCCTTAAGCTTCTCTGGTGTATCCACTTCCTGCACAATAGGGTACCCACAGGCTTCTGCGACTTTGCACATGTCTATCCTCGGTGAGACAGTTGCCTGGTTCCCCGTGGATTCATAGGCTCCATTATCAAGAACGATGTGAATTAGATTTCGGGGCTCTTCGGTCCCAATTACGGAAAGGGCTCCCATACGCATCAGCACTGCCCCATCACCATCCAAAACGATCACTGGCAGGTTTGGATGGGAAAGAGCCACACCGAGGGCAAAACTCGAGGCACATCCCATAGATCCCACCATGTAAAATTGGTTGGGCCGATCTTCCAGCGCATAGAGTTCCCGGCCTGTATATCCCGTAGTGGCAATTATGGGAATATCCTTGCCTGCTACCTGTTGCACAATCTTTAGCATAGCTTCACGCTTGTATTGAGCAGAAAAGCGCTGCTCTTTTAGGGTGGAGTCTGAAGTAGGCCAACTCTGTCTTTTGCTCAGCTCAGCCTCTTCCCCTTTTGTCCTTTCTCCAGAGGTGTGTAGAGAGCCAGCTAGGGTCTGATCTTTAGAGGGATTTGGGGTCCAGAGCGGGCTTTTCGCTTCCGGCCGGGAGGTAGCAGC
>JBDNDI010000341.1:0-2971 GCA_046719195.1 Spirochaetales bacterium
AGGAAGGGTTCGATAAAGCATACCAGAAGTGTATTGTCCTAACTGGAATTTGTCAATTCAATGCGAAGAAAATCTATTGCCGAAGAGGAAAAACAGGATTAGTATGAGGATCGGTGAGTAAGAAAGAAGAGATTAGGAAGTTACTAAAAGCCTATATAGCCAAAACTCAAGAACCCATACTCTCCTATACAAATTTCCGTTCCTTGGTAGAAAAATATATTGACCGGTATCCTGGAGAACTGAAAGAACTTAGTGCCTTGAAAAAGGAGATAGAAATTCATCTCCCCTCTTTATTGGAGGAGCTAGGGGAAGAGGGCATTGTTGAAGTTGCTCCCTTACCGGATGGTACTCGCCAAATCCGGTATATAGAATACTATAGAGACCTTATTGAAAACCGATACAAAGTACTTCAGTCCCGGCCCGATGCCCCTTTTCCTTCAGAACAGAGTTTTTCTTTAGTGTTTCCCCCGGATTTGATAATTCCGGTAGATGTAAAAACGGAATTTGTTAAACCCCTGGAACAAGGTTTAGAGCAACCTCCTAGAATACTTCGTCTATTTTTCCCAGATCTATCCAAATCTGTGCTGGTTACCACTCCTTTATTAAGCCGAGTTCTATTAGAAGTTACCCTGCAAAAAATTCGGGCTTATCTTAGGAACCAGAAGAATGCGACGTATCTGCAACACAAATTATTACCCCTGTTCCGAGGACGGGAGAGAATACTAAAAGACCAAATGATCAATTTGGTAACAAAGCCCGATTTAACGTTGCAGGATTTAATGAGTCCAACTGATTTTATTTTTCAATTTTGGAGCCAGACTTCTAGTTTTCTATTGAAAGAGCTGTTGGAAAAGAAGGAAAAAACAGAAGATGAAATAGATCTAGCGATTGCTGCGTACCTTATCGGTGCTTATGCCATCTATTTTAAAAGTAAAACCACCAAAGAAAGAGAGTCTGAGACTGCTATTAAGCAGTTATCCCAAAGTTTTGATAAACGACCGTATGCTTTTACCTTTCATGATTTATTCCAGTTGAAAGACTCGAAGGGATTTCCTTTAGTTAAGAAAATCGAAACAGCAGCTTTACAGACTTTTTTAGACGAAAAAACTACTCCTTCAGATGATAAGTCCTTGCCTGAACTAATAAAAGTAAAAACTATTGATAAAAAAGAATTTTATATTTCTAAGCAAATGGTAGCCAAGCTGCTGTTAGAACGTAGCTTTTCTTTATTCCGAGAAGTAAGGCAAAAAATCGTAGAAGACTGGTATGAAGCTCTCCAGAACGATGAAAAACGTACAGAGTTTAAAGATTCTGCCTTGTTTGAAGAATATGTTACCTCTTTGGTAAAGCAGCTAGATCCCTTATTTTACAGCCTTCTTAACTTTAGTTTGTTATTTCTTATTCTTGAGCAGGTAAGACCCGTAGCCATGGAGAAGGAGTTTCTGGAATCCGTGTTAGATCGAAAAGGCAAGAAGATTCAACCTTTTACAAAGATTTTTCGTCTCCATAAAGAGGATCTTTTATCAGAAGCGAAACTAAAACTACCCTTTTGGAAAACGGTTCCGATTCTAAAACAAATTATTCAGTTTTTCATAAATCTTTATACCCCAAACGAAAAGCGGGAAAAGAAATCAAAGAAAGAAGCGAAAACCTTAGATCGTTCGGCCATAACCCTTGGTTCTACAGAGGAAGAAACGGTAAAAGTGGAAGCCGGTACTACCAGCGTTCAAAAAGCAAAATTTCGAGAAGTAGTAGAAAGCTTAAAAGCTCGTTATGCAGGCCCAAAAGCGGATACGCAGAAAGATTTAAAAGAACTAATTGAGGAATGGAATCCTCTTCTGGATCCCAAAGCAAAAGCCAACCTGGTAGAGGATGTGAACTCCTTAGTGCGAGATTTTTTAAGAAAATTAAAGATTGTACAGCGTCTTCAAGCTCCTACGGCTGAGCGATTAGAGAAACTCGCAGATGAACTTATAGCCCATGAAGCTTTACAACAGATTCGCAAAAAAGAAGCCCTTCGAAAATACCTTATTCTTTACATGTTGGAATTATTAAGTAAGGTTCGTTAAAAGCCTTAACGAAATAATCCCTTTACATATTCACTGATCCCCTGAATTTTACCGGTAAGTTCCTTCTGAGCTAGGGCCTCGTCCATATTCGGTAGGGTGCAACAGGAGATGTAAAACTTAATTTTAGGTTCGGTCCCTGAAGGACGGGCACTTAAAATGCTTTGGTCTTCTAAAAAGAATTGAAGCACATTCGATTTAGGAAGATCTATGGTTCCGGTTACTGTGCCCTTTTTATCCCTTACCTCTCCTTTAAGATAATCTTTTATTAAAACCACAGCCTTACCTGCAATGCTTTGAGGAGGAGAGTTACGAAGCTTATCCATTAAATCCGCCATAAGCTTCATTCCTTGAGCTCCTTTAAACTCCTCCGCAATTAAAGCTTCCCGATACCAACCGAATTGGTGGTACAATTCTTTTAGCCGCTGAACTAAAGATTTTCCCTGGGATAGATAGTACAAACACATTTCTACCGTTAAAACAGCAGCAGCTACGGCATCTTTATCTCTTACTTCTTTGGTGGTCAAATACCCGTAACTTTCTTCACCCCCGAACACGTATTCTTTTTCACTTTTTTCTAGTTCGAACTGTCGAATCATTTCTCCTATGTATTTAAACCCCGTAAGTACATCCAGGCAGAGAGCTCCATAGAATTCAGCAATTTTTCTCTGCAGCTCTGTTGTAACGATAGTTTTAATAATTACAGGTACCTTAGGAAGGGTTCCGAGTTCTTTACGCGTACTTAAAATATAGTCTTCCAAAAGACATCCTAACTGGTTTCCTGTTAATAATGGGTAATTTTTACCATCCCGAACAACTATCCCCAAACGATCGGCATCCGGGTCCGTACCCATTAGTAAATCTGCCTCTAGTTGTTTGCCTAACTCACTTGCCATATGGAGAGC
>JBDNDI010000342.1:0-2969 GCA_046719195.1 Spirochaetales bacterium
GAATGCTCGCTAATAGCATCTATACCCTTAAGAATATGTTTAATTCTATCCATGCGCACTATCCTCGTTCTATAAGTTTTACTTCATTGCTGCATATGCTTTGCCAAAAGCTTGCATGGAATTGTAAATTTCTTCAAAGATACCTTTTTCTTTTGCTGCTTTGGCTGTGTAAAATTTTTCTGCTGCAGCAGCTACTGCATCTTCTACTTCTTTGGGTAGTTTGTATACTTCACACCCTGCCTTTTTAAACTCATCTATAGCTTTCATAGATTCGGCTACAAGGTATTCATGTTCTGCATTTGCCCATCGATCTAAAGTATTTTTTACCAAAAGCTTTAGGTCTTCAGGTAATTTGTTATAGGCATCTTTGTTCACATAGAATACTTGAGGGTCACTCGGGGCACGAACAGGAGAGAGAATTACATATTTTGCCACTTCGTTAAATTTCATTTTCCAGTTAGAAGCCAGTGTGGAGTATTCAAAAGCATCAATAACACCTCGTTGCATAGCTTCATACAGTTCCCCTCCGGGTATGATTACAACCGAAGCACCTAGGGCTTTCATTACCTCGCCTCCGTCCCCCATAGCGCGGACCCGTAATCCTTTTAAATCAGAAACTTTGGTGATTTTTACCTTGGAATGGAGGAATACTTCTTCGGGCAAAGGGCTAAGCCATCCCGGCATAGTCATAGCATTGTATTTTTCCCCCATCATTTTATTCATTAGGTCAGCCCCACCCGCATAGCCAAACCAGGCTCGCAAAGCTTCACCCGCTAAGGCTCCGGGTCGAGAGCTGATAAGGCCTGCAGCTGGCCATTTATCTAAGCTGTACATAGGGCAGGTATAGGCCATTTGCAGCACATTATCATGAACTGCATCTAATTCTTTGTATGCAGGAACCACCGATCCCCCTACAAAAGCTTTTACCTCTAATCTTCCTCCCGAAGAAATCGTTATATCTTTGCACGCATAGTCATGAAAGATCTGAGAAGGATCAGAGGCCGGCCCGTGCCCGGAAGATTTCCAAACAATTTTTTCGACTTTCGCTTCTGCGGCCTTTTCGGCAGGTTTACTGCCCCCACATCCGATTAGCAGGATTACCAAGGCTAATCCTAACAAACCTACGTGTTTGAATTTCATATTCAAACCTCCTCTTCTAATATTATTTCCCCTAGGGGGAAAATGTTGCACCTTTACTTCCTATTCCTCCAGGTAGAACATGCTGCCTGTCTTGTTAGGGAAAAAATTGGCAAGTTTATTGGAAAAAAGATTCAAAGCCTTTTCTCCCGTACAATGGCAGCACCCGACTTGCTGGATTTCTCCCTTCTGAAGATAGGAAAAAGAAAGGTCCAATGCCTGGGAAGAAGCTTCTACCAAGTGAGTGCCCCCTAATAAGGCATAAACAGGTTTTTGCAACCGTTGACGAACCGTATCGACCATATTTTTAAAGCCGGGGTGAGAACATCCTAAAAGGACAATCAACCCTTTCGGTGTATCTAGCACTAGTAGAATTTCATCTTCAAAGAGATCCTGCTCAAATTTTCCTTGACGGTACAGGGTAAACCGGGGATTCTGTTTTTCATCCTTATGCTTGCGTACAAATTGTGTAATTACATACACATCGGGCAGTATCTCTTCTATAGGGGAGAGCATTTCTCGATAAGGAATCTTATGTTTTTCCAGATAAGATGGATCAAAATCATTCCCCACATACTCGTATACACCTTTTTCAAATGCATATTTGGGTGTAAAGAATCCTTTGCCTAGGCATAGAGGGACTTTATAACCTGCTTCGACAAAATTCCGAATACCCCCCGAATGGTCGTAATGCCCGTGGCTTAGAAAAACATATTCAACCTTTTCTAAGGGAAGTTGTAATTTGGCCGCATTCTGGAGAAAAGCTCCGGATGCCCCCGTATCAAACAATAAATATCGGTTTTTATACTCTATGAAGAAGGACAATCCATGTTCAGTTTTAAGCCCTTTATGGGCGCCCTGGGTATTCTCTATTAATGTAACTATTCTCATTTTAAGGCTCCCTTTCGCATGGCTAGACGAATCTCTTGTAAAGCCTGGGTTAAATGATCCTTCATGGCACGTTCTGCGCCTTTAGGATCCTTAGCCTGAATAGCTTCTACGACCTTACGATGCTCTACCACGGACTTCTGTATTCTACCGGGTACATGCAAGCTAGAAATCCAACCTTCATGGAGTAGGCGGGTCATGGTTCGCATAAGTACTGACAACGTTCTATTATGGGTAGATTTGGCAATAGCCGCATGGTATTGCTCATCCAGTTTAATCATCTGCTCGGTTGAAGCACTTTCTGCCTGCTGGCAGAACTCCTCGCATATTCCGATTAATGTGTCCACATCTTCTTTTGTAGCCCGCTTCGCTGCATAATAGGCGGCTTTTGGGTCTATCAGTAAGCGAACCTCAAAATGCTCCACGATTCCTTGTTCATTAGCTCGTAGCCATTCCTGGAAAGCTTCTAACCCCTGATAAGGATGGTTGGCAATGAAAATACCCTTTCCTTGTCGAACAGTTACCCAACCGGTAGCTTCAAGGATACGTACAGCCTCGCGGATAGAAGAACGACTTACCTTTAATCGTTCTATGAGTTGGTGCTCGGAGTAAAACTTATCTCCCGGGCGCAACCTTTCTTCTATAATGAGTTTCTTTAAGGCCTCGCAAACCTGTTCAGATAGCCGAACAGGTTTTAACACCTCTACCATTCCCACCCCCAGTATTTCTCTAAAATTAAATCCCTAAACCTACTTGTTGACTTATCAGACATCTTCTAAGTTGATAAGTTATCTTACACCCCCTTCCCCCTGGTGTCAAGATTCAGTACCCTGAAGCTTGTAAAAAACGAAAAAGTTGCTGTTTTTTTGAAGCAACGGCCCTTCTGGTTGCTGTACTAGTAGGGGAACGGGACTGTAAGGTCCGGGAACTTCTCTACTTACGAC
>JBDNDI010000343.1:0-2966 GCA_046719195.1 Spirochaetales bacterium
AATATCTGCACCATGAATCTTATCTGCTAAAAAAGGAAAAGCAAGTCCAGCAAAGTTGCTACCCCCCCCAGCACAACCTATTACTACATCTACTTTTTTTTCTCCAGCAAGGGCTAGTTGTTTTTTTACCTCTAATCCAATAACCGTCTGATGTAGCATTACATGGTTTAAAACACTTCCTAAAGAATACTTTGTGGAATGGGTAGGATCCGTAACCGCCATTTCTACCGCCTCACTGATTGCAATTCCTAGGCTACCCGGTGTGTTTGGATCCTTGGCTAACACATCCCTTCCGGCTTGAGTTCGATCTGAAGGACTCGGTATACATTCTGCCCCCCAGGTTTGCATCATCATTTTTCGATAGGGTTTCTGATCGTAACTGATACGGACCATAAATACCTGGCATTCCAAACCTACCTGAGAACAGGCAAAGGCAAGAGCACTGCCCCATTGACCTGCTCCGGTTTCTGTAGTTAGTTTTTTTACCCCTTCTTTTTTATTGTACCAGGCTTGGGCAACGGCTGTGTTGGGTTTATGACTTCCAGCAGGAGATACACTTTCGTTTTTATAGTATATACGGGCAGGTGTGTTTAGATGTCGCTCTAAAGTATATGCCCTGTGCAAAGGGGTAGGCCGCCATTTTGCCAAAATTTGTAATATCTCCTCCGGAATATCAATCCATCTTCGGGTAGAGACTTCTTGCTCAATCAATGCATTGGGGAAAATCGGTTTTAACATTTCCGGAGTAATCGGTTTACCGTCGGGTGTTAAGGGAGGAGGCATGGGAACAGGCAAGTCAGCAGACAGATTGTACCATTGTTTAGGCAGGTCATTTTCATGCAGGACAATTTTAGTTGACATATATTCTCCTTAGTTTCTATTTATAGAAACACCTTATGCTAAGGCAATCATACTGTCAAGAGGGTAACGTCTATTAATTGCTTGGTTTTAAGAGGAGGATTACGAAGAAGGAATTCTTTCCCTCGACAACTCCGCTTCCCAACCGGCACCGCTTTACCCCGTACTCTTGATTTTTCTTTAGTATCGAATAAAAATTAGGGTGTAAGGGGGGGAACCATGCAGGCCGTAGAGGGGCAACGTCGCTTCGATAAACTATTACACAAGTACAACAATAAGGAATTGATACACGAGATGCTTGCAATTCTTATTCGGGACCTACCCAAATCCCTCGAAGAGTTAGAAACAAGCTTAGTGCAATCTAATTTGCCCAAGGCCCGCAAAGCAGCTCATAGTCTAGCCAATATTAGCGGTACGGTGCTAGAAACAGAAATCTTAGAACTTTCCCGCAAAATTGAATACGCTTGTGCCTTACAAAACCTAAAAGAAGTAGAATCATATCTACCTCCCCTCAAAAATCAAATACAAACCCTCTGCCTGGATGCAGACAAATATCTAAACAATCCCTAAGGTCCTAGGATGCTGAGCGAAATTGTAATTGTCCTATCTATTATAGGAATTGCCCTGGGACGAATCCCCTACCTAAGAATGAATCGTGCTTCCATTGCTCTAGTAGGAGCCGTTAGCGTAGTGCTTGTGGGTGGTCTTACGATAGAAGAGGCTTCCAAAGCTTTAGATTTAGAAACCCTCGTACTTCTTTTTTCCATGATGGTTATTTCAGTGAATCTAAAGCTTTCAGGCTTCTTTCGTCTCGCCGAAGACAGAATAACCCGCCTAGCCCGTACCCCCCGACAGTTACTAGCCCTAATTATCCTATCCGGAGGCATTTTTTCCGCTTTTTTTCTCAACGATACCGTTGTTTTAATGTTTACACCGTTAGTAACCCTCATGGTTTTAGAACTAGGACGGGATCCTCTTCCTTACCTTATAGGTCTTGGCATCTCCGCCAATATTGGTTCGGCTATGACCATAATAGGAAACCCGCAGAATATGATGATCGGAATAAGCTCCCGCATAGAGTTCTTTAGATTCCTCTCCCTATTAAGTATCCCTTCTCTATTAGGGTTAGGTGTTGCCTATCTACTTATTGTTTGGATCTTTAGAAAGGAATTTGCCTTCGAACGCTTTCCTCCTTTAACTATCCATCGACGGTTTATATATCCTCCCCTTTTATGGAAAAGTTTAGTTTCGCTTGGGATTTTTCTAATAGGGATCCTTTTCCATTTACCCCTTCCCTTTGCTAGTTTAATAGCCGCTTGTTTTTTACTTGTTACCCGCAGAGTGCATCCAGAAAAAATATTCAACGATGTTGATTGGTCCCTACTAGTCCTATTCGCCGGTTTATTTGTTCTTATTGAAGCAATTGATAAAGACCAATTTTTTCACCGTTTCATCGAGTACTTGTCTTCCTTTGCTGAGTCTAATACCCTTGTTTTTTCCTTTGTTTCCGCAGCTTTGAGTAATCTTATTTCCAATGTGCCGGCAGTTATGCTTCTAAAACCTGGAATTTCCCTTTTACCCAATCCGGAAAAGGCCTGGATTACTCTGGCCATGGCAAGCACCTTTGCAGGAAACTTTACCCTTTTAGGTTCTATTGCAAACCTCATTGTTGCAGAATCAGCAAAAAAATACGGTGTGCATCTAGGGTTTGCTAAGTTTCTTGTTGTGGGAGTTCCCGTAACCCTTCTTACCCTCTTTATTGGGGTGGCTTGGATTGAGTTTATTTATTAAGTCTATTTCTCATAGCGCTTAAAAATAACAATACCGTTGTGTCCTCCAAACCCAAAGGTATTGGACATTGCAGCTCGCATGGGTCCGGGTATACCCCGATTGGGTATGTAATCCAAGTCACACAAAGGATCGGGTGTATGGAGATTTATTGTTGCAGGATAAAACTGGTCTTTCAAAGCCAACACGCAAATCAAAGCCTCAATTCCCCCTGCAGCTCCTAGGCAATGTCCGGTCATGCTTTTGGTTGAAGAAACCTTTAACTTGTAAGCATGCTCCCCAAACACTTTTTTGATAGCAGCTGTTTCTATCGGGCGTCC
>JBDNDI010000344.1:0-2958 GCA_046719195.1 Spirochaetales bacterium
TATGGTGGAAGGTTCCATGTCAACTGCAATGGCCCGAATGCTGATTAAGTAGGATTTGAACTGTTCATTATGTTCTTACACCCTACGGTTCGTTATGTATACGATGCCCTTTATAATTTTACACGAGAAATGAGAAAAATAGAATTTGCACAATAAATGTAATAATTTTTTGCAATATAAGGTGATGTAGAAATATTTAAGTGAAAATGTATGAAAAATATAATTGTTAGAAAATCTAGTATAAAGAAGTATTTTAAAGAAAGTAGAACGGTGGAGAGAAAATTATTCAAAAGCGTTTAAATCTAAATTCTTTATTCAAATAGAAGCGAAATTCACGCTAAGCATAATACTGTAATACAATAGTCCCGGAATACAAAGGGCAACATAACGGTTGCGAATTTCTTTGAATACTTATCCAGCGCCCCCTGGGTGGGTAGACTCATATCAATGGCTCCAAGAATATTTTGCTCTAGCATTTGAGGCGGATCTCCCAACTGGTTGTTTGGGTACACAGCGATTTTAACAGCGCCATTCGTACGTTTTTCTACCCCTTCGGCAAACATCTTAGCCGCCCGGTCTCCCGGATGTCCATCTGCAGCATAATGCCCAAACTTCATTTGGATCTGCTGCGCCTGTTCTTTGCTTCCTGCCGAAAACACCAAGCCTCCGACAACTAGCAAAATCCCGAGTACCAGAATGGTTCTTTTCATCTCTGGCCCCCTTCTTTTATTGTAATATATGTACGGTTTGGATGTAGAAGGACTTCCCACGAAAGCCCTTCGGAAGGAGGGCTTCCCTAACGGGCTAGCCATCCCCCATCCACCGCAATTGCATAGCCATGAACATAGTCTGAGGCAGAAGAAGCGAGAAATACGGCTGCTCCCACAAGGTCTTCAGGTTTGCCCCATCTGCCGGCAGGAATGCGTGCAAGAATTTCTGCATTGCGCTTTTCATCCTGCCGCAAAGCCAAGGTATTGTTGGTTTCCATATAACCCGGAGCAATAGCATTTACATTAATTCCGAGCTTAGCCCACTCATTGGCCAATAACCGGGTTATCCCCAACACTCCACTTTTACTAGCGGTATAGGCTGCTACCCGAATTCCCCCTTGGAAGGAAAGCATGGAGGCAATATTAATAATCTTCCCTCCGGTTCCCTGTTTTAGAAATTGTCGTGCAACCGTTTGGGAAAGGAAAAAGAGAGCCTTAAGATTGGTGTTCATTACTGCATCCCAATCTTCCTCTGTGTACTCCAAAGCATCATTTCTACGGATGATTCCCGCATTGTTTACCAGGATATCTACTCGCCCAAAGGCTTCTAAGGTCGCCTGAGTAATTTTTTCTGGAGCTTGAGCTTCCAGTAAATCTATTCGAATATGGGCAAACTTTTTTCCGATTTTTTGTACACCTTTTTGAGTTTCTGCGGTATCTTTTCGTGCTACGCCTGCAATATCCGCTCCTGCTTCAGCTAAACCAAGAGCTATCGCCTGACCTAGACCGGTATTGCACCCAGTTACAATCGCCACTTTGCCATTCAATTTAAATTGTTCTAATACCATCCAGCTTTCCTTCTCTTGGCTAAAAGGGTATTACCGCAATAGCTGCATAGGCACTGCATCCATGTCTGTAAAAGTTTGGTTTTCTCCTACCATTCCCCATACAAAAGAATAGTTTTTAGTCCCCACACCTGAGTGAATGGACCAACTTGGAGACAGAACCGCCTCTTCATTCCTAACCACAAGATGCCGGGTTTCTGTCGGACTCCCCATCAGGTGGAACACCACAGTGTCAGGAGCCATATCGAAGTAGAGGTACACCTCCATCCGTCTTTCATGGGTGTGAGTTGGCATAGTATTCCAGACGGAACCTGGCTCTAACCGGGTAAATCCCATAACCAAGTTGCAGGTAGGGATAACCTCTGGGTGAAGAATTTGATAGATGGTCCGCTTATTGGCTTCTTCCTGGGAACCTAGGGGAACCTTTCTTGCCTCTGAAAAGGTAATTTTTCGGCTAGGAAAAGTTTGATGAGCCATTCCGCTTAATAAATAAAACTTAGCAGGATTAGCAGAATCTGAACTAGAAATTCGTATATTGCGGTTACCCTTTCCTATATATAAAGCATCTAGGTTCTGTAAAGGATACAATGTCCCTTCTATCCAAACTTGTCCCGCCCCCCCTAAGTTCAGGACACCTAACTCCCGCCGCTCAAGTAAGAAAGTTGCTCCTAAAATCTTGGGGTCTATTTCTAATGGAGTTTCTTTTAAAGGGATACACCCTCCCACTATAATTCGATCCGTATGGGAATACACCCACTTTAAAGTTCCAGGTACAAAAATCCTCTGAATCAAGAATTCCTTTCTAAGGCCTTCTGTGTCCAACTGTTTACCATGCTCTGGGTGTATGCTATACCGGGTCTCAAACACCATTTGTGTCGACATCATTTCTCTTCCAATAAACCTTGTTTACGCATGAGTTCTACATGGCTATCTCTCGGTGGAGCGAAGATATCAATGCCCTTAAAGCCTGTTTTGGTATACCCCCCATGTTCCACATTTGCCGGGTGTACCACTACATCTCCAGCCTCTACATGGAAAGTTTGGCCATCGATAATATGCTCCTCAGAGCCTTCTAGAAGAATAAGTATTTGCTCAGCCTCATGACGATGTAAAGGAAACTCTGTGCCCGGAGGGTTTTCAATAAAGCTTACAAGGAGGTTATCCCCTAAAATAAAGCGAGTTTTAGACATCTCTGTAAGCATGGTAATTGGCAGATCTTTTATTTTATACACATAACGCTTGTCTTTCATCTTTGCCATAGGAAAATCTCCCAGTTGCATAATTAATGTTTTACAATAAGAAACTATGTTTCACTATTAGATTATATCACCCAGGTTAAGAGCCTGTCAACAAGAAGTTTTCACCCTATTTGTGGATTAACTATTCCCGGGGCTTAGGGCTGA
>JBDNDI010000345.1:0-2951 GCA_046719195.1 Spirochaetales bacterium
GACTCGAGCTCCATTGTTCTAGGTGAAATAGAACCTGGATATCCATCCGATCTATAAACCAGGGAAGCGGCTTTATCGTATACCGGAACCCCACAGGCTTCCCTTCTGTATCGACCCAGGCAACTCCTAATATCTGAATATCCTGGCGGGGCAGTTCAAAGGGAAACTCCCAAACAAACTTTCCACCTATTGCCGTTTGTACCGCTGTTCCGAGTTTAACCATTGCTTGTGCTTCGGAATCAAAGGGGGAAAGGATATCTAACATCCGATTGGCATTAGATCGACCCCTATTTAAACGCCTCTTTCGTTCTTCCGTAAAATCTTCCCCATCTTTTATGGCCTGTACCACCTGTATAGAAGCTTTTCCCTCGGAATTGTAGGAGAAAGCCCAGACACCTTCTTCCCGGCTTTTTTCCTTGCCTGAAGGCTCAAGCTGATACTGGAGGTAGCGCAGGCGTAGAGGGGCATACGTTTCTTCAATACTTCGAATCTGTACAGCCTTTTGCCACAGGGTGATTTCGCCTGGATTAGCTCTAGCTGTTTGTACCCCTCCCCAAAACCAAAATAGCCCCAAAAAAAATATTCCCCCCTTCCAGAGGGTCTGAAAGAGGCTTTTTGCTTTCATGCCTTAAGTATACTAAGGCGAAAGAGCCCCGGCTACAAGGCTCTTTCCCTTTGGAAATTAGGTATTATTATTAAGTAAAAAAAAGATACACATGACGCCTATAAGAGTTATTTGTGAGAATCCGGCACATGCCGTCCTAAATCTTTATATTCCCCTTTTTCAATAGCGTACATTACCATAGAAAGTCCGACAGGTTGGTGGGATTTGGGTGAAAGGGTTAACACCCCTGTAGTACCCTGGAGGTTTTTAGTTTGAGCAATAGCATCTCGGATGGCGGTTGGATTTGCACTATTGGCGCGTTTTATAGCATCCACAATAATCAGGACTTTATCGTATCCAAGGTAGGCCTTGTTAATCGGCTCTTCGTTATACTTTTTCTTATAAGCTTCCCGCGCCTCAATTAATTGGGGTTCTGTGTCTGAGTAGTTGTTGGCAAAGTAGATTTTATCAGCCATTTTGGGGTCGGGTAATAAAGTCGTAAAGGGAGGGGCAAAATCCAAACCATCTAGAATAGGCACCTTAAATCCGATTTGGTCCATCTGTTGGATGGTGAGAACCTGATCTTGAATATAGTTCGGAGCATAGATACAATCTGCACCCGCTTCTTTCAGTTTACTTAATTGGGTTTTAAAATCTTTATCTCCCCGTTTGTACACCTGGCTTCCTACTACCTTTCCACCATGTTTTTCCCAATAATTTACAAAGGGTTGTACCTGAGATACGGAAAAGGCATTGGACTGATCATAAAATACTCCCACGTTTTTTAGGCCTAGTTTTTTTAACCCAAAGTCGGCAATAATCTCCGAATACTGCACACTAGAGGGCTGCATCAGGAACATATAAGGATGCGGGTTTCCATCGGGTTGTACGGTAACCCTAGGATCAATAAAGCTTCCCACAATGGGCACCTTTTTCGCTGCTGTAAGGCTTGTCAGACTTAGACCAATATTGCTAATAGGCGGGCCAATTACGGCTACGGCTTTATCCTGATCCACTAACCGGTTATAGGCGTTTATAGCCTCTTGTGGTTCTAGCTTTACATCGTAGGCCTTAAGCTCTATCTTTCGACCTAAGATTCCCCCTGCTGCATTTATTTTTTCAATAGCCAGTTCCGCTCCTTTGCGGACAGCATTGCCCCAGACCGAAGTTGGGCCTGATAGATCCTGGATAGCCCCAATTACAATAGGCCCCTGCTGTTTTGGCTCTGCTTTACCTGCAGCAAAAAGACTGCCTGCCACAAATAAAACCCCTAGAAGTAGTATCAGTACCTTCTTCATACTGATCTCCTTTTATATTCCCCAAGTATTTAGGGAAGAATAGGTAATAGTCTCCCAACGGGAGCTAAAGTAGCTCTTTTACAAATTGCTCCAATAAATGGACTCGGGAAGGGGAAACGTTGTATGGCAGCACCCCTGTCCCTATTAATAGGGGATCAAAATCTTTGGCTATCTCAAACACTCGTTTGCATTCCTGCCATAATTCTTCCTCAGAACCATGGGCTACAATTTCCACCACCATATTTATTCGAACGCGTACCTCCCGGTGAGCCTTCATATAGTCCATAAAAGCCACCTGATCGGTTTCGCCGGGACAGATAATAAAAGAGGGTTTGCAGGCTAATACATCCGGCAAAACCGGAAGGGTGTCCCCTCCCATAATAAAAACCGGTCGCTCGGAATACATGGCTGCGGTTCCTTCCATGACGACTTGCAGAGCCGGCAGCTCTACTTCCCGAAACAACTCGGGTGAGAGTAAAGGCGGAGTTGCAGCGGATTCAAAGAAAGTTACCCCGAACCCCCTTTCCTTTCCTGCTCTAGCAATGTGCAATTGCCCCTCGGCTAAATGAATTAAGGTGCTTTTTACGGTTGCTGGATCCGAAATTGTTTCTATTAGAAGATTTTCAAATCCTATTAAGTTACTTGCAATGGAGAAAGGACCTCCCAAAGGAACCCGAAGATCTATATCTCCCAAAGTTTTGCGTAAGGTTTCTGCTGCCTCAAAAATTAAAGGGAATCTACCTGCTTTCTCCGGATCAAAAAAAGGTAATTGGGATATCTCTTCACAGCTTTGATACGGATACTCCTTTATAGAAGGAACTTCCATTCCCTCCGGTCTTTCAACCTTAGCACCATAGCACTCGGCCTCCAGGTTATACACATCGATTCCTACTGTTATGGAAGGGTGATGGTACTCTTTCCAGGCTGCTTCATGGGCTTTCGCAAGCAACTTCGAGTTATAAGCCACTTCCCAGGGAGTCTTACCTACAAAAGCAGCTGCATGTTCGTAAACTACCGGCACTAGATGAATGTTCTTGTTCCCCATACCC
>JBDNDI010000346.1:0-2945 GCA_046719195.1 Spirochaetales bacterium
CCCTTTTTCTTGTCACTGCTCCAATCTTGTACAGTTATGCGTTGTTCTAATTTCCTTAAAAGTAATTTTTTTTAAAAGAAAGAGTTAGGTAATGCAGGGATTTTTTATTTTGGCACAATATTTGCTAATTGTAATTGCCTATCCCTTTTCACTTCTTGACGTAGGAATAAGGATAAGGCTAAAACTGTACACAGGAGGTACAAAGCATGAAACTTTTTTCTAAAACTGCGCTGATTCTCATGGGGCTACTGCTTGTCTCCACTTTAGTATGGAGCGGCGGTGCAAAAGAAGAATTCAAACCAAAAGCAGAGTACACAATGCAAGTAAATGTAGGCCCTGCTTTTGACTGGGGCATTGGTGCCCAACGCTGGGCAGATCTTATTAAAGAGAAAACCCAGGGTAAAATTAATGTAAAGCCTTACTTTGGTTCTTCCCTATTAGCGGGGAAGCAAACCAACTGGTACCAGGCGGTAGCAGATGGTGCTATTGACTTTGCGGTAGAATCGACCATCAACGCTTCAACCGTTATCCGCTCGTTGAACCTGTTTAACCTTCCTTTCTTTTTGGGCACCTATGAAAATGTGGATAAAATCGAAAATGGCAAAGCCGGAAAGAAGATCATCGAAGATTTAGAAAAAGGGGGGGTAAAGTTTCTTGCCTGGGGTGAAAACGGATTTCGCCAGTTAACCAATAGCAAACGAGAAGTAAAAACCCCTCAAGACGTAGCAGGCTTAAAGATTCGGGTTGTGGGCTCTCCCCTGTTTATCGACATTTTCAAACAATTAGGTGCAGATCCCGTTAATATGAACTGGGCAGATGCAGTTACCGCCTTCCAGCAGGGAGTAGTGGACGGCCAGGAAAACCCCAAATCGGTTCTAACAGTGGTAAAAATCTGGGAATACCACAAATACATGACAAACTGGAACTATGTGCTGGATCCTCTAATTTTTGGTCTCAACATGAAACTTTGGGAAAAATTCCCGGCAGATATTAAGAAAGCTATTCAGGATGCTGCGCTAGAAGCTGCTGAATACCAGAAAGCTCTAGCAAGGGCATACCTGGACGGAGACAAATCCATCAATCTTTTAAAGACAAAATTCCAGATTAAAGAACTGCCTGTAGAACCGTTTAAACTTGCTTTAGAGAAAGGCATGGTCATTACCGACTTAACTCCGCAACAGCTCCAAGCTTTTAAGGATGCTACAAAGCCTATTTACGACAAATGGGTTCCGCAAATCGGAAAAGAACTGTACGACCTGGCCGTAGCAGACATGAAATAGCCTTTTCTTTAGTAAATTTCACACCGGCCCCTTTAGGGCCGGTTTTCTATTTTTCCCAAGGAGCCAATACATGAAGAAGCTACCTGTGGATGAACTTTTAGGCGCCCTTCTTTTGGGCATTATGTCGCTTATTACGTTCATCAACGTAATAAATCGTTACTTTTTCAAAAGTAGTATCGCCTTTACAGAAGAAATTACCGTTCATATGTTTGTTTGGATTACCCTTTTAGGAATCTCCATTGCATTTCGAAAAGGTTCTAATCTTAGAATGACAAATGTGTTTGATACACTTTCCGTCAAAATGAAAAAAGCTGCCCTTTTAGGATCAGGTCTATTGGGTATCGGATTATTCTTATTTCTAATTACCAATTCGGTGCAAGAAATATATAAAAATATGACCTTCTACAAGACTACCTCCGAAGCCCTGGGTATTCCCACCTGGATTTACAGTTTAGGTACTCCCATTTTCTCAACTGTAGTAATTATAGAGATTGTGAAAAGCACCCGTAAAGCTTTGCGAAAAACTACCCAAAAGGAGGGAAACTAGCCATGGAAGCCCTCATAGTTTTTGGTTTATTCCTTTTATTGATACTTTTTGGTACCCCCATCGGTACTGCCCTAGGAGTTGCAGGAATCGGTGCCATTTTAACCTTCGACCTAGGTACCGCAATGATCTCCCGCAATGTGGAGGCTAATATTGCTAAATTCCCTCTGGTAGCTATCCCCTTCTTTATTCTTGCTGGAAACCTCATGGAGAAGTCCCGTATTGTTGACGGTATATCTCGGTTTATTATGCTTCTTACCGGCAAAAATGTTGGAGGATTAGCTATCGCTGGTGTTATTACCTGTATTTTTTGGGGTGCAGTTTCCGGTTCCGGTCCGGCTACCGCCGCTGCTTTAGGACTGGTATTTATAACTCCTATGATAAAGCAAGGGTATAACAAATACTTTGCAGCTTCAACCATAGCAGCCGGTGCAGGTCTTTCCATCATAATTCCACCGAGTATTGCCTTCATCGTGTATGGCAACCTTACCGATGTATCTGTGGGTGCTTTGTTTTTAGGAGGCATAATACCTGGAATTATAGTAGGGCTTGCTCTAATCATTGCTACCTATATCATTGCAAAAAGAAAGAATTTCCGGGGTACTGAAGAAAAAGGAACACCTAAGGAGTTACTTAAAGCCTTCATTAACTCTTTCTGGGCTTTACTTGCCCCTGTAATTATTTTAGGTTCCATCTATGCAGGAGTGGCTACTCCCACCGAAGCAGCCATAATGGGTGTCTTTTATGCCCTATTTGTGGGATTCTTTGTGTACCACACCATAACCTGGGAAGTACTATTCCGTGCTCTTGCCGATACGGTTATGTCTTCTGCAGTCGTCATGTTTGTGGTCTCTATGGCAGGGATATTCTCTTGGGCTGCCGCAACCTTAGGAGTAATTGACTCGGCAGCAAAACTTGTTGCAAGTCTCACCTCTAACCCCTTAGTATTTGTTCTATTAACGAATGCTGTTATGATTGTGGCGGGAATGTTTCTCGATGCTATCTCGATTACCTACGTATTCATGCCTATTATTCTACCTGCTTTAACGTATTTAGGTATTGATCCTCTCTATTTCGGGATAGTATTTGTTATAGCTTTGGCCATCGGGCAAATTACTCCC
>JBDNDI010000347.1:0-2939 GCA_046719195.1 Spirochaetales bacterium
TCGGGTGATTACCTTACTCCTTGGGTGAATACTTTTGTAGGAGGGGAGTTTTCCACCAATTTCCAAGCTATTTACACAGGATTATTCGTCTCGTTACTCCCCTTGCTGATCCTTTATTTCGTATTTCAAAAATTCTTTATTCAAGGTGCAATGGCAGGAGCCATAAAGGGATAAGGCTAAAAACAAAAAACGCGACACCCTTCTGTGTCGCCTTCTCTGCATAAAACTCTTATTATTTAATTACCCTTTTTGCAGCTGTTGCGATTGCCTCGGCTGTTAAACCATAGTGATCGAGCAGAGCTTCATAATCGTAACTCATGGTGCCGAAACAATCCCGTACTCCTACTCGATCTATAGGCATTGGCTTCCGAGAACTGAGGATCTCTGAGACGGCACTCCCAATGCCTGAAACAATAGAATGCTCCTCTGCAACAACGACACCCTGAACACCAGAAGTTTCTTCCAATAGACTTTCCACATTTAAGGGTTTAATCACACCCACGGCAGAAACCCTAGCCGAAACCCCTTCTTTTTTAAGAAGCTCTGCTGCATCAAGCGATCTTTTTACCATAGAGCCATTCGCCAGGATCAGAACATCCTTTCCTTCTCGAATTCTGTACATTTTTCCAAACACATACTTATTTTCGTCGATATAAACGGGAAGGTCGTTTCGGAGAACTCTCATATAGACAGGTCCTGGGAGTTCTGCCATTTTTTTTACCATGATGGCGGTTTCCACAGCATCGTTAGGAGCAAGAACCGTCATGTTCGGCAGAACGCGCATAAGGGCAATATCCTCAATGGTTTGATGGGTAGATCCATCGGTGGTGTCAGATAATCCAGGACTCGAACCCACGATTTTGACATTTATGTTAGGGATGCAAATGGATTGCCGAATGATATCGTACCCTCTGCCTACGGCAAATACGGCAAAGGAATGGGCAAAAGGCAGTTTTCCGGAAAGTGCCAGCCCTGCAGCGGTACCGATCATATTCTGTTCGGAAATACCCATCTCGAAATATCGAGAAGGATCTTCCTTTTCACAATAACTAGATTTGGTTGACCGAGACACATCAGAGTCGAGAACTACGACATCCTGATTTTTCTTAAAAATTTCCAAGAGCGCTTTTCCGTAGGCTTCTCTCAGGCTTTCAGTTCGCATGGTGACCTCCTTTTTCTTCGGATTCCATAGCTTCAATAGCGTCTTCTAACATTTTAAGGGCCGAATCATATAACTCCTGAGTTAAAGCTGCATGATGGAAGTTAGGATTGTTCTCTGCAAAAGGGAATCCTTTGCCCTTTGTGGTGTTAGCAATAATGGCAGTAGGTCTTCCCAGAGTGTTGTCAGCTAGTTCGAAAGCCTCTAAGATTTGGGAGAAGTCATGCCCGTCGATTTCGATCGAATTACAACCGAAGGAGGCAAATTTATCCCTCACAGAATGGATGTAGAATCTTTCTTTAGTGAAACCCGTTGAACTTTGGCCGTTCTGATCTACAATAACCCGGAGTTTATCTGTCTTGTAGTGAGAAGCTGCCATGGCCGCCTCCCAGATGGGACCTTCCCCTAACTCACCATCCCCCACAAGGACAAACACCCGCTGATTGCCCCCAGAGAGTCTAAACCCTAAACATAAGCCAAGTCCGATGGAAAGACCTTGCCCTAGGGATCCTGTATTTGCTTCTACTCCAGGGGTCTTTTTCATGTCGGGGTGGGTCTGTAATACACTTCCGATTTTCTTTTTATTCGGAATTTCATCTTTAGAAATGTATCCAAGTTCCATCAAAACCGCATACAAGGCGTATGATGCATGCCCCTTGCTTAAAATGAATCGATCTCTTCCTTCCCACCTGGGATTTGTAGGGTCAAGCCGCATATGGTGAAAATAGAGGGCTGTTAGAATATCTATGATGGAACTGGAACTAGCCAAATGTCCAACAGTACCTACTCCCATAATTTCTAGAATCGTTTTCCTGAGCCCGAGGGCCTTTAACTTTAGGTCTTTAAATTCCCTAAGGTTAGTGCTTGATCCGGGTTCTGCCACCGTTGGTATTCCCATTTTATCCTCCCGAAAATATTACGATTATGGTTTAACGTTTTATTAAAATTAAATTATATACTAAACTCTCTGTTTGTCAATATAACACTACAAATTATTGAATTATAAATAAGGATTGATAATATTGACAACATTCAAAAATAGTGCAATAAAATACAAATAGCAGGACTGAATCTCAAAGGAGAAAACTTATGCAAAGAAAAATCGCAGCCATCATTGGAGTGTTTCAGGGTAGATCGGATAGATACGTTGTCAGTGGGTATACGGAACAAAAAACGTTTGAACAACTACTCCAGGATGCATCCCAGGTGAAGGGGTTGGAAGGGATAGAGCTAGGAGCACGCTACATGGATTTCCAGAATCCCTGGGGTATAATCGAAATGATCAAGAAAAAAGGGTTCTCTATCCCTCTGCTCATACCTGATACGTTCGCTTCGACTAAATATGGTCGGGGAAGTGTGATTGCCCCCGATCCTGAGGTTAGGAAGCAGGCTGTGGAACATATCTGTCAATCCATGGATTTAGCCGAACAGATAGGGTGCAACATGGTAAGTCCATGGTTTGGAAATGATGGATACGATTATATCTTACAACTCGATTATCTTAAAAGCTGGGACCTCATGGTAGAAGCTGTGCGCACCTGTGCAGACCATAACCCTAAGGTACGGATAGCTATCGAGTACAAGGTAAAAGAACCAAGAACCCACGCCTTTCTCAGCTCTACGGCTAAGGCTCTGCTTTTGATCGATGAGGTGAATAGACCGAACGTAGGTATTAATTTAGATGTGGGACACGCCCTGCAGGGGTACGAAAACATGGCAGAATGCGCCTGCCTCATCCACAGCCGTGGTAAAAAGCTGTTCCACATCCATGTGAACGACA
>JBDNDI010000348.1:0-2938 GCA_046719195.1 Spirochaetales bacterium
AAATGGTTTTTCAGTTCGATGGGTAGTTAAACGGTTTACTTTCTCCATAAGCTCTGCATCTACCAACAAATCTTCTAAAAAACAAGGGATACGGTACGACCAGTTATTCTCTGATACAGTCCCCGGTGTATTGATTCGATCTTCCCCTAGATTTTTACTGGGATACTTTTCCGTAAGTGAAAGAAAATCCTGCAACTGGGCCACGGCTAACACGGACTGGGCATTAAAGATACCTGACAATAATTGATCGGCAACCCGAGGAGTGTACTCAGAAGGGGCATGTCCCGTATACCCTAGGGCATGCCAGAAGGCGTCCCGATCTGCCTCTTCTATCCACCACTGTCTTAAAGTGCTAGTGTCATGTACAGAAGCGGCACAAACTGTTAGCAAAGGATACTCCTCGGGTGGAATAAAGGGTTCACCCGGTTCTTTATACCGTCGGGTCCATCGAGGAATCCTTAAACCTAAAATGCCCAACCGTTGAAGTACCTGGGGGACACAATCCGGAACTACCCCTAAGTCTTCAGCACAGGGAAGCATGCCCGTTGCATTAACAAGGGTTCGGAGTAATTTTTCCCCTTCTTTCTCCCAGAGGATTTCTGAATCCCGGTAATATCGGGACACGAGGATTTGCAGACGCCTTTTTTCCTCTTCGGAAAGCACGGAAAGAGAGCGAGCACTATCCCGGTACCAAGCGGGAGCGTAGCCAAAAGGTGTAGAAACAAGGAACCGATTTCGATACCAATTTATTAGCTGCTCTCGACCCGCAACCTCTTTTACATGGGTTTCTATCCATCGTTCCCCCACCTCTGAGCGGAAAAGATACAGGTCTTCCTGATTGATCTGCTGGAATAAGGCAGAGCGAAGTTCTGGTGCAAGGGATGTACTTAGAGTTCGCACCACCTCCCCAGGGACATGCGGTTCGGATAGCCATCGGATTCTTCCTGTATCGAATCCTTCCTGTTGTAAATCCTCTAGAGTAAAAAATATCGAAGGTAGGTAAAAGCCTAAGACCCCGGAAGTTTCCTTTTCCGGTAGAGCCCAAATACGGAAAAAACCTAATACATGGTCAATACGAAAAGCATGGTAAAAGAGGTTGGCTCGTTTAAGCCGCTCTTTCCACCAGTGATAATCCTCCCTTTCTAAAGCTTCCCAGTTATAGATGGGGAATCCCCAGTTTTGACCCGTATAGGAAAACATATCCGGAGGTGCCCCTGCCCGTAAACTCCGGAAAAAAAGATGAGGATACGCCCATACATCGGCAGAATCATCCCCCATAAGAATAGGCAAGTCCCCCTTTAAGCATACCCCCTCTCGATCCAATTGGGAAGCTGCCGCTACGAACTGTTCCTCTAATCGTTTTTGCACCCAGGCATAGAACCATAGCTCTTCCTCTCGCTTCTCGATCCTCGATACCAAGGCATCCATTCCCGGGAAAGGAATCTGCCAATCTATCCAAGCTCTTTCGTTATGAAGGCTTTTTTCTAGACGATAGGCAGCATAAGGCACCACCCATGGGTTTTTCTCTATCCAGGTAAACAACTCGGATGAATGGAGAATATCGGCTTTGCTTTTCTGGAATATTTTCTGTAATAGATCTTCTTTGAAACTTACTACCTGGGTAAAAGTAACCCGCTTGTTTTTTTCGAACTTGGATCGGGCTGCTTTTATTTCCGAAGCAAAAGAAGAGTGATACTCTGGAAGATCTTCGATCCGGATATACACCGGATGCAGGGCATAAGCACTTAAAGCACTGTAAGGAGAACTTTCCTTACCTGTATCATTTACAGGCAGGATTTGCAGGAACCGAAGCCCCGTTTTTGCACAAAACTTTCCCAAAAGAGGCAAATCGGCAAACTCCCCAATTCCTACACTTTTCCGGCTGCGAAGCGCTGAAACCGGAAGGATAACCCCACTTTCGTACCTGGAAAAGCCGGAAAACTGCATATGAAGCACCTCCTGGATACCGGCTTTCAGAGAAAGATCAGTTTTCCCCTAGCTCTCGAAGCCGATCTCGGATACGAGCTGCTTCCTCGTAGTTCTCCGCTTCGATAGCTTTTTGGAGTTCCTCCTTCAGCCGATTTATCTCTAAATCTTTCGGAGAAGGCCCCTTTTCTTTGCCTTCTTCTTCTGAGACTAGTTTAATGGAAACCCCGGCCTCGGCAATTACCTGTTCGGCAATATAGATAGGACATTTTACCCTAACAGCCAACCCTAAAGCGTCAGAAGGACGAGAATCTATTACGTACTTCTTCAACCCCTGCTTCAACAACAAGCGGGCATAAAAGGTGCCCTCTTTAAGTTCTGTAATTTCTACTTTTTCTAAGGTAATCCCTAGTTTCTCCAATAGGGAGACAAACAGATCGTGGGTTAGAGGCCGGGGCATAGGGACACCCCCTAAGCCAATAAGAATGGAATGTGCTTCTAACTGGCCGATAAAGATAGGAACGGCTAGTTCCGAACCTACCGGTTTAACAAGAACAGCGTTTCCCTGTTCTGTATGGGCTACCGTCCAGATTTCTGCTTCTACGAACATTCCATCTTTCATTCTAGCACTATTATAAAGAATGGAGAAAGAAAAATCAAACCCACCAGTTTGCGAGTTACTAAGGTAACTTTCGGACTTGGAGGGCTAAAATAACAGGGTACCGTTGGCCTGTTTCATCCTCATACACTTCTTCTAGGCTACCAATCGCTTGTATGTAAGCGTGTACCTTTAAAGTAGAAAGGAAGGAAGCAAACTGCGGCCCCTCCAGATACAGATACCCTCGATATAGGGTAACTTCTTGGGTTCCTATCCATTCGCCCTGGATTATCGATACCTCCACTAACAATTGCTCTTTTGTTGCTTCTAGGATAGTTATGTCTGCTACAGCTCCATCGACCCATACAAACTTGTTTAAAGAAGCAGGATTAAACGCCTTGGCTGAGCAGCACG
>JBDNDI010000349.1:0-2924 GCA_046719195.1 Spirochaetales bacterium
GGAAGGGAAAAATTGTGGTTATTTCTGGTTCGGGAAATGTAGCCATCTATGCAGTAGAAAAGGCCCAGGCTTTAGGGGCTAAGGTGGTGGCCTTGTCCGACTCTAACGGCTATATCTATGATCCGGAAGGAATCAAGTTACACACGGTTAAGCGAATTAAAGAGATAGAGCGAGGCCGCATAAAGGAATACCTGGCCGATTATCCAAAGGCAGAATACCAGGAAGGTTGTAAAGGAATCTGGACCATCCCCTGTGATGTGGCTCTTCCCTGCGCAACCCAGAATGAGCTGGATGGAAAAGACGCAGAAACCCTAGTGCGGAACAAATGTCTGGCCGTTGCAGAGGGTGCCAACATGCCCTGTACTCCGGAAGCGGTAAAGGTCTTTTTAGATGCAGGGGTGTCTTTTGGACCGGCTAAAGCAGCAAATGCTGGTGGAGTAGCCACTAGTGCTTTGGAGATGTCCCAGAACTCCATGAGGCTAAGCTGGCCTTTCGAAGAAGTGGATCTGCGTCTACGGCAAATTATGGACGGAATCTACCGACAGTGCGAGCAAGCAGCTGAGACTTACGGGGCTAAAGGAAACCTTGTAATGGGAGCGAATATTGCGGGCTTTCTTAGGGTAGCCGAAGCCATGCTAGCCCAGGGGATAGTATAAAAGCTTAGATTTTCACAAGCTGTCTGGTGTACCCGTTGGGTGTAAACACTTGGTTAAGCTTAATCGGTCTATCGCATGTAACAAAGGGCAAACTGCTTCATAGAATCTGCATGTAGGTAGAGGGAAAGTCCTGCTTCATTAGGGCTTTCCCATACAATTACTGTATCTGCCCATTCCTCTGCCTTTGGGCAGATTTCTAGAAGTCGGTTCTTGTACTTTCGGAAAACCTGGCCATTGTATTGGTTGTTTTCCCGGTCAGGAAAGACGGCAAAGTAGAGCATTTCCATTTCTACAAGGTCATTGAAAAAATGAGTACCCAGGGAAACATCGGGGACTAATCCTTCATGCATCATGGCTAATTCTACAATTATTGACACGGTTTTTATTTCTTTAAAGGTTACAGGCACTCCCATGGCAGGAGTAGAGGTACCCCATCTACCCGGACCGATCAGCATAATTACCAGAGGCTGTTGCGTAGAGGGAAGTTGGGTTAGTTCCCCAATAAGCCGGGCAATACTGTAACGGGCTTGTTGCCCCAACTTAGTGTAATTCGATGGAGAAACATAGATTAGCCGATCGATTCGGGTGGCTACGCTCTGTCCCACAATGGGGCCATCACTTTTTAACAAAACCTTATCTGCATGGATATTATCCGGTAAAATTCCAATATCCCCTGTACCTAGTAGACGAACCATAAAGGGTCGGCACTGTACTAGGTTTACGCGATACGATCCATCTTCCAGTACATTTACCGTAAACTCGGTATCAACCGGATTTTTGTAGGCTTTCTGCAGGGTGGCCAACATTTCCCGCATACGTTCAATAAAATCGGTATTCCTAAACAAGCCTTCGAAAGTCAGCCTCCAGGGAAACACGCCGGAAATGCCTGCTTCTTCTGCCCGGTGACGTTGTTCCAAGTCTTCACTTAAAAACAAAGGCTTTAGATGATCTGGAAGAATGGAAAGGATCTTTCGCAAAGGGTAGGTGGCAAAACGATTGGCTTGTAAATCTACTAAGTCTACTTCCCTTTGGGTATATTTATGGGAATCCGCTTCACTTTTTTCCGGTCGCTTAAAGGGGGCATTGAGGGCTACTATCCGGGTATAATCATCCTCTACCCGGTCTACAGCTCGGGTTCCTAATCCAAAGGCTAGGCGCAGAACCCCGGAATGGGGATCAATTTCTTTGTCCCACACGTAGGGATTATAGGAGAAGCCCACCCCTGCGGCTAGGGGAAAGAAGTAATGTCGGTTTTGATCGCCGGAAACCCGCTGCACAAGAAGAGCCATTTGTTCATCCTCATACAATAGACCATGATGGAGCCGGTACATCAGCGCATCTTCATCCATAGAGCTAGCGTACACCGTACGTACCGCATCTAAAAACTCAGCTAGGCGTTGAGAAGGAGTACCTTGATTTGCACAGAACACACTTTCATATTTTCCAGAAAAAGAGTTCCCGTAACTGTCTTCCTGCAGGCTGCTTGAACGCACAATGATAGGAGATTGCCCAAAATATTCCAGCATTTCTTGAAATTGAACGGTAATATAGTCTAGAAACTTACCCTTTAGGATTCGTTCCCGGGCTATTTTGGCATTGGCTAGGATCTGATCCATCGTTAGACCTGTTTTCCGGCGCAGCCACCAGCAATCGTTCTGAATAATATAGGTATAGAACACATCCGAGCCGATGAAAAAGGAATCATGGGGTTCCAGCACCCGGGCCCACTCGGGATAGTCCCTCTGTAAGATCCGCTGGGCGAGCAGGATACCCCGTGCTTTTCCTCCAATGAGACCTGAACCGATGAGACGCTTCATAATATCAATAAGGAAGGGAAGATCGAAGAACTCGCGGGCTAGGGATAGAAAGGGTTTTTGGCGGGTAATTACCATGCGGAGGAAAAGTTCAAAGTAAGGCTTCGTATCTTCTGGGGAACGCTCTCCCCTTTGAATAGCTTGGAGTAAAGCCTGGGCATCGTGGTAGGTCTGGGTCCAGAACCCAAAGCGCTGGATGGTAAAGTTAAGTCTCGGTTGCGTTATGGGGCCTACGATTTCAGCAGTGGTAGCGCTATTGGTTACAGGTAGGAAAGAATCCCCTTTCCATATGTGGAGCATGAACATGGTAGAGGAATATCGGTTTTCTACTTTCTGTGGTTGAATGTAGAGGTTTCCCCTATGGGAATATACTTCTATAATAATCTGGGCCGTAGAATAGATGGTATCGGTAGCGTGGTTACTATGGTGGGCTTTGTTGATGGCAAAGTAGGCT
>JBDNDI010000035.1:0-13405 GCA_046719195.1 Spirochaetales bacterium
TGCAAAGCCCACGGTAATAAAAGTAAACAGCAGGGTAAATCGCTTGTTTACATCTTCGAACCGCTTGTTTATATCTTCAAACCGTTTGTTTATATCCTCAAAGCGATTATTTATATCCTCAAAGCGTTTATTCAAATCCTCGAAGCGTTTATTCATATCCTCAAAACGTTTATCCACTGCAGCAAAGCGATTCTCGATGACCCGATACAGGTCTTCAAATCTCTTATCGATTGCCTCAAACCGTTTTTCCGTTGCTTCAAAACGCTTGTCGACTGCCTCAAACCGTTTATCCATCGCTTCAAAGTGTCGGTCTACAGCCTCAAAGCGACTCTCCATGATGGTAAAGCCTCGTTGCATCGTTTCCGTTATAGCCCGTATGTCGGAGCGCAGGGAGGTAATACCCTCCTGGTACTCTTCTCTCTGCACAATTTGATTGGTCAGTAGTAAAGTAAATCGACGAAGAGCCTGCTTGTTTTTTACCTCCACCGCTTCTGCCAATTCGGTTTCAAGGATTTCCGCATACTGCTCCATACTGATCCCCATGGGTATAAGATACAGGAAAATTAACTTTCCTGCTACATTTCTATAACAGAGGTTTGAAAGGTTTTGCTTGAACATTTAGAATGAATTGAGCGCAATCCGTGCAAGAAAATGCCTCAGAGAGGTAAACATATGAAAATAATAACTATTATCGGTGCAGGATACATGGGAACTGCCCTGGCATGGCCTTTGAGGGACAGAGGGCATACGGTACGTCTTGTAGGAACCCATCTGGATGAAGAAATCATCGACGAGTGTAAACATACAGGGGTGCATCCGAAACTAAACCGCAGGCTACCGGAGGGGGTACAGGTGTATCCTATTTCCGATGTAGATAAGGCGCTGGAGGATGCTGAAATTATTGTAAGCGGGGTGAGTTCTTCCGGTGTTCATTGGATCGCCGATATCCTGAAGGATAGGATCCAGCCGGGACAAAGGGTGATCGGGGTTACTAAGGGGCTGGAAATCTCCGAAGAGGGGGAAGTGCGTATCTTCCCCGAAGTAATCCGAGAGGCTTTTCCAGAAAATATTCAGAAACAGGTAACCGTTGCAGCTATTGGGGGGCCGTGTATTGCGAACGAACTCGCAGGACGTAGACAAACCGGTGTGGTGTTTGGAGCACCTTCATACAAAGAGGCAGAGGAACTTGCCCGGATATTTCGCACCTCCTACTACCACATCTGGCCTACCGATGATTTATACAGCCTAGAAGTAAGTGTTGCATTAAAGAACTTTTTCGCTCTTGCCGTAGGCACTGCCTACGGCAGGCTGGAAAAAGAGGGAGGGCTGGATGATGCCGGGGCTTCTATGCATAACCTGGCCAGTGCCCTGTTCGCAGAGGGAACCCTAGAAATCTACCGGTTTCTAAAAGAGACCGGGGGAAACCCGGAGTTTGCCTTTACCCTGCCTGGAGTAGGAGATCTATACGTTACTGTTACGGGTGGCCGGTCTGTACGGATGGGAAAGCTCCTCGGCTCGGGGTTGTCCTATGCGGAAGCTGTGTTAAAGCTTCCGGGAGAAACCCTAGAAGCAGTAGAAATAATTCGTGCTATGTCTCGCTGGATCGATGCAGGGGACAGGAAAGGAACACGTAAGCCAAACGATTATCCTCTCATGCGGGCTCTAATCGATGTAGTGGTATGGGGAAAACCCTTAGAGTGGAATTTGGAGGCATGGTTTTCTTCTACCTATTGAGGCAGGGGCTACTCTTTACACGTACTTCTGCCTTTGTTATCCTAAAGGCACTTTAGTCGGGAATGGAGCCTCCGTGTTTTTAAAAAGCATAGAACTATTCGGATTTAAGAGCTTTGCCGATCGTAGCAAGTTAGAGTTTACCGAAGGGGTTTCAGCTCTGCTAGGACCCAATGGTTGCGGTAAAAGTAATGTGGTAGATGCAGTAAAATGGGTACTTGGGGAGCAGGTTAGTAGAAGCCTTAGAGCCGAGCGAATGGAAGATATGATCTTCAACGGCTCTGAAACGCGTAAACCCTTAAATGTAGCAGAGGTTACTTTAACACTTTCTAATGACTCGGGATATTTACCTCTGGAGGTTCCGGAAATAGCCATAAAGCGTCGGCTCTACCGTTCTGGAGAGAGTGAGTATTTTATAAACGGCACACCGGTTCGATTAAAAGAAATCCGAGAACTCTTATACGACACTGGGATAGGGAAATCTGCTTACTCCATCATGGAACAGGGTAAAATTGACCAAATCCTATCCAATAAACCGGAAGAGCGTAGGGTAATTTTTGAAGAAGCTGCTGGAATTACAAAATATAAAATCAAAGGCCAAGAAGCGGAACGGAAGCTAGAGCGCACGGAAGAAAATATGCGCCAGGTAGAGGGAATTCTCGGTGAGGTGAAAAGATCCTACGACTCTCTAAAGATCCAGAATGAAAAAACTCTTAAGTACCGCAAATTACGGGAAGAGGCGTTTACTCTAGAACTAGATATTCAGCTTCTGCGGTTAAAAACTCTGTTGGAAGAAAAAAACCGTAAAGAGCGTGCACTAACCGAGGTTGTCAATAAACGAAATACTTTGAAGCAGCAAATTGATGGAATAAACCAGACCCTAGAACAGAATATGGATCTGGTAAATACCCTAGAGACTCAAATGGTGGAGCATCAAAAAAAGCTCTACGGTATAGGTCTAGAGAAAAGCGGCCTAGAACATCGGCGCCGTATGTTAGCCGAACAGCGGGCTGAGTACCAGACAAAAATCGAATCGGATGTGCAGAGGGAAAAACATATCCAGGAAAAGATCCAGTCTCTTTCTCAGGAAATGCAAGAGAAGTCCACTTTGCTGGAAGAGCAAAAGCAACAGATTCAGAATATTGACGGAACCATTCAGGAGTTCGAAACCTCAGTCCGCTTTGCCGAAGAACGGAGTAAAGCTCATCAACAACGGATCCACCACTTAGAGGGGGAGATTCGGCAGTTAGAATCCCAGGATGAGTCCCTTAGAAACGAGCTTCGGCAAATCACAGATGCAATTGTTTCCCAATTGGATGAAAAACTGAAAGAAAGCGGCTATTCTTACCATGAACACCAGCGATTAGAGGAAGAGCTGACTACCCAGTTAGAGGGAATCCGGATCCTTTTACAGGGAAAGGTCCGCTTAATCGAGGATTCCTTTAAGTTAGATTCGGAGGAAAAAACAAAAACTCTAGCCCAAACAGCGCTTGAAGGGTTAAAAGAGCTTTGCACCCGATTAGAAAGGGCCATGTCCCTCTTTCACTCTTTTCTCGCTGCCACTCCTACTTTTATTGACGAGTTTTTAGCTCCGGAAGGAATTATTACTCGGAAACGGGAAATCGACGAAAAAATTGCCTCGGTTCTCGGATCCATTCGGGCCAAGCGGGAAGAAATTGTAGGGTTACGGACTGAAATTAGTGCTCTAGGGAAAAAAATAGAAGAGTACCGAAAGAACTTGGAAGAACTGCGACTGAGCCGGATGCGGTTAAAAACCTTAATTCAAGGAACAGAGGAAACTCTGCGGATGCTAGAGCGGGAACGAAAGGCCCAGGAAACCCAGGTTCAGGCTATACAGGAAGAAATGCAACGGGTACAGGATAGACTACAGGAAGTCCTGTTAAAACAGCAAGAATTAGAACAAAAAAAGAGTGACCTAGAAAAAGAAGAAGAAAGTCTGCGTTTAGCTCTTTCCAACCTAGAATCGGATATTTCTCGGCGTAATCAGGAACTCGTAAGCAAAGAAAAAAATCTTCGCCTCCAGATGGAGCAGTTAGCGCTCCTTCAGTCAGAGGTGGAACAAATTCAAATACAGCATACAGAGACCCTTACGGAAATACGGAGCATGTACGATAACTTCCGGGAACGCCATTCGAGGGAACTGGCAGAGTTTGAACCCCGTATTTACGAGATACAACGCCCCCTAAAGGAACTTCGGGACCAACTAACAGAGGTTAGGGAAGAGCTCAAGAAACTAGGGGGAGTAAACCTGATGGCTCCCGAGGAGTTCGCCGAGGTAAAGGAACGGTTCGATTTTCTTACCACTCAGCTAGAAGATCTACGCAAAGCCCGGGAAGATCTCCAAAAGGTCACGCAAGAAATACGGGAAGAGTCTACGGTTTTATTTTTATCCGCCTATGAAAAAATTCGTAAGAACTTTCACCAAATTTTCCGTCGTTTGTTTGGTGGGGGACGGGCAGAACTTCGATTAACCGATCCGGACAAGGTATTAGAGTCGGGCATAGAAATTCTTGCCCAACCACCGGGGAAAAGCCTGGAAAACATCAGCTTACTATCCGGGGGAGAACGGTCCTTAACCGCTGTAGCCCTTCTATTTGCTACCCATATGGTAAAACCTTCTCCCTTTTGCCTTCTTGATGAAATTGATGCTGCCTTAGATGAAGGAAGCATAAGTAGGTTTATCAACATGCTTGCGGAGTTTAGCACCCAATCTCAATTTATCCTTATTACGCACAATAAAAAGACTGTTACTGGGGCGAAAAACCTAATCGGTATAACAATGGAAGAGCCCGGTGTCTCTAAGGTAGTATCGATTCGTTTAGAGCAAAAAGCGGAACCTATACATGTTTAAGGATCAAAAGGTAACTTCTACTTTTCTTATATTGGTAAACCTTGGGTGGATCTTTGGAATGTTCTCAGCAGTCTTTCTCCCAAGCTGTTCTAGTGCTCCTGCCTTTTATGAAACTTCCTTACCTGCCAAAAAGCCTCTGCCAGATTCCCGGATAGATCCCCTATTAGCCCCTCCCCGGCTTGAGCCAACCCTTGCAGTTCCCGAAGAATCCGAACTCCTACTATCCGAAGGGTTTCCTATCTTGTACCCCCTAAGTAAGGAGCCTCCTATTTACTTACTGCCGGAACTACAATCCCTATGGTGGGAACCTTCCTTTTCTGCCAACGGGTTCTTAAGTCTTTCCTCTGTTTTGCCCCCCTTGCCTAGCTACCTTTTGCCTGTTCTTGGCGCAGAAGTATTGGCCGATAGCGCCGTTATTACGGCAACGCAGGTAGTATCTCCTTCTACAACTCCTGCTACATCTGCTGCTTCTACACCCCGCCTTGCAGAAAGTCCGGTTCCTTCAGCCTCCCAAGCCCCACCCGGCGTTAACCGGCCTTCTACAGGGGTAGGGGAAAGGACTTCCTCACCGGCGCCTCAAGCACCTCGACCTTCAATTAGTACAACCGGACAAGCCGGCGAACGAGGGGCATCCCAGGTTGCTCCTACACCCGCTGCACCACCTTCCCCAACGCCCGCCCCGCCTAGGCCTCGCGAAACTTCTTCGACCCCGCCTGGGGAAAGCACCTCCCCATCGATTGCATCAACCTCAACCGGTGTCCAACGGAGAATTGAGTCAGAGGTAGGAAAAACTTTACGGGTGGTTTTACCTGGTTTAGGTTGGATCTTCCTAGGCGAAGAGGGGGGAACCAACAAAGTAAGGTATCTGGGAAAAGAAGTGCAAACGGAGTCTACAATTTTTTCTTTTACCTTGCAGGAAGAGGGAACTACAATTTTACGGTTTCAACAGCAAGACTTACCTGCAAGAACTACCTTGTATGAATCGGTGCAGGTAAGTTCAACCTCTCCGGTTGCCTCCGCATCTCCCATTTTTCCTTCTTCGCCCTCGCCGGTTCCACCTTCGGATAAAATCGACAAACCGCCTATTCAGCCAGCACAGCCAGCCCAGACTACCCAGTCTGCGCAGCCTTCCCCGTTTACCCAACCTACGCAGTCTGCCCCAGGTTCCTCTACTTTATCTACTGCTACTTCCCCTTCAACTGCTAGGGTATCCCCGGAAGGAGAGAGACCGAATGAACCAAGGGCTTATGTGGAACAACTTCTAAAAGAAAAAAAATATCCCGAGACAGTGCAGGTCCTTGAATTGATTATCCAGCAGGAGGAAGAAACGCAGGGACAGGAATTAGATCAGTGGTACTTTTTACTTGCCCAACTGTATGAGACAGTAGCCGAAGTTAGAAATATTCGAAGAGCTCTCTTCTATTATGAAAAACTTCGAAACACCTTTCCTTTCAGCCCGTACTGGGATGAGGCAGATTATAGAAGCCGGTATATACGTCGTAATTTTTTAGAGGTACGTTGACCTTTCGCTAGATTCTCAGTATATATAGCAAGAAACATGCTAGAGCGAATAGCGGGTAAGTTTTCCGATATTATCCGGGAAATTTCCGGTAAGGCCCGGATTACAGAAAAAAACATAGAAGATACTCTTGAACAAGTTAAAACTGCTCTCCTGGAGGCGGATGTTAACCTTCGGGTGGTTCGGCGGTTTGTAAACCACACCCTAGAAGAAGCCAAAGGAGAAAAGGTCCTTCGTTCTGTTACGCCCGGGCAACAGTTTATTAAAATACTATACGACCGGATGGTGGCTCTTCTAGGAGATGAACGGCAGGATCTCGTTCTAAAAGGGCCTGACACCCTTTCGGTAATTTTACTTTGCGGGTTACAGGGATCCGGAAAAACTACCACAGCAGCTAAACTTGCTCGCCTACTAAAAACAAAAGGGCGGAATCCTCTGTTAGTGGCAGCAGATCTACGAAGGCCTGCGGCCATCGAACAGCTTGTAACCTTAGGAAAAAGCATCCAGGTACCAGTGTTTACCCTGTCTACCCAAAATCCTATAGAAGTGGTGCGGCAAGCGAAAGCCAATGCTCTGAAAAATTTGCACGATTTACTAATTGTGGATACCTCGGGTCGGCTTCAGATCGATGAACCTTTAATGGAAGAACTACGGGAAGTGCAAAAGGTGCTTTCCCCGGACGAAGTGCTTCTTGTGGCCGATGCCATGACCGGGCAAAATGCTGTAGAAATCGCAAAAACGTTCAACGATCAAATCGGAATTACCGGTATTATCCTCAGCAAGTTTGATTCCGATGCCCGGGGCGGAGCTGCCCTTTCTTTAAAAAGTGTAACGGAAAAACCCATAAAGTTTGTGGGAGTAGGGGAAAAAATCGAAGATCTAGAACCCTTCTACCCAGATCGGATTGCCTCTCGTATTTTAGGTATGGGGGATGTGGTAAGCCTGGTAGAAAAGGCCCAACAGGCTATCGATCAGAAGGAAGCGGAGGAGTTACGTTACAAAATCGAGTCTGCCACCTTTACCCTAGAAGACATGCTGGATCAATTTAAGCGAATGCGAAAAATGGGAAGTTTGCAATCTCTTGTAGAAATGATCCCCGGCTTACAAGGGCAATTGAAAGAAGAAGATATGGATGAAAAAGAGCTTAAACACCAGGAGGCTATTATCCTATCTATGACTCCGGAAGAACGAAAAAATTATCGCATTATCGGTCCTTCCCGGCGAAAGCGTATCGCTCGGGGAAGTGGCACTTCCGTATTTGAGGTAAACCAACTTTTAAAACGGTTTGAAAAAACCCGGCTTATGATGAAAAAACTTACTACCGACAAAAAATTACAATCACGAATGTTAGCCCTCGACAGGAACTAACCTAGAGGGTAATAAGGGAATTCAAGTTCAGGAGGAAAGAGTGAGTGTAAAGATCAGATTAAAGAGGTTCGGAACCAAAAAAAGGCCCTACTACCGCATTGTGGTAATGGATTCTAGAACCCGAAGGGACGGACAGGCCTTGGAAGAGGTAGGGCTGTATCACCCTATCGAGGCAGAAGACAAACAGATTCAGCTGAACACCGAGCGGGTTCAGGCCTGGCTAAAACAAGGGGCTACCCCTACACCAACGGTAAAGCGGATTCTCAATAAACAAAACATCTTTCTAAGTTAGGAAAGGAGCTACCGTGGAAAAAGAACTTGTTGCCTATATTGCAAAAGCCCTCGTAGACGAACCGGATCGGGTTGAGGTTAATATGATCGAAGGGGAAAAATCAACTATTTTAGAATTAAAAGTATCCCCTAACGATATCGGAAAGGTTATCGGGAAACATGGGCGAATTGCTAAAGCAGTTCGTACCATCCTGAGCGCCGCTGCAACAAAAACCGGAAAGAGGGTAGTGTTAGAAATTCTCGATTAATGGATACCCTAGTTATAGGTATTATCCAACGTTCTCATGGCCTAAAGGGGTTTATCCGGGTAAAGAGCTTATCAGGGGAATTGGAACATTTTCGCATGCTCGAAACCATCCATCTTAAGAAAGGGGAGCAGAGTCTCCCCTTTGAGGTGGAAGGGGTACAGATAAGCGGTAAAACGATTTTGCTAAAACTAAAAGGGATAAACTCATCAGAACAAGTGCTTCCCTATATTCAATGGGAGATTCTTGCCCCCCGAAAGAAAGCTAGTCCCCTAAAAAATAATGAGTTTTACTACGCAGATCTCTGCCGGTGCCGGCTTTTCTACAAGGAAACCTGTATGGGTCAGGTAGTATCTGTGGTAGAGGCAGCAACTTCCTATCTGTTAGAAGTTCTCCTTCCTTCAGGGAAAAAAGTCTTTGTCCCTTTTGTGGAGGCTCACATAGGAGAGATAGATATTGAAGCGGGCAGGATAGAACTACGAAATGAGTGGATACTGGAATGAATTTCAAAGTCCTAAGCCTATTTCCCCAATTAATCGATGCTTACTTTGCTGCTTCGATTCCTCAAAAGGCCGTACAGAGAGGACTGATCTCTTACCAGGCTATTAATATCCGGGATTACGCACGAGACAAGCACCGAACCTGTGATGATGCTCCCTATGGGGGAGGGCCGGGCATGGTTCTAAAGCCCGAACCCTTGGGGGAAGCTTTGGAGCAAGTAGGGGCTAATATGCACCGGACTATCTATCTTACCCCATCAGGTAAGCTTTTTAATCAAGCCTATGCAGAAGAGTTAGCAAAAGAGGATACCCTGATACTTATCTGTGGGCGGTACGAGGGGATTGACCAAAGAATCATAGATTTGTATGTTGATGACGAAATTTCTATTGGCGACTACATCCTGTCTTCAGGGGAGGTAGCCGCTCTAGTGGTAATCGATACTATTTTCCGCCTAATACCAGGGGTTATTAAGGCGGAATCTCTGGAGGAAGAAAGTCTTAAACAGGGTTTACTAGAGTATCCACAGTACACTCGACCGGAAGTATACAAGGGACTGCGAGTTCCGGAGGTTTTATTAAGCGGTAACCATGCAGAAATTGCCCGGTGGAGGTACGAACAAAGCGTGTGGAAAACAAAAAAAAATAGACCAGATTTATTAAGAAAGGGGAATACCGATGGATCCGATTAAAGCAGTAGAAGTAGAACAGATGAAAGAAGGGGTAGATGACCTTCGGATTGGAGACTTGGTTCGGGTACATTTCACTATAATCGAAGGTAAAACCGAACGGGTACAGGTGTACGAAGGTGTTATTATTGCCATGAAAAATGCGGGTCTCCGAAAGACGATTACGGTTCGCAAAGTATCCTATGGGGTAGGAGTAGAACGGGTATTTCCTGTGCATTCTCCCCGTATCCAAAAAATCGAGTTGGTTCGACATGGTAGAATACGCCGGGCAAAACTGTACTACCTCCGCGAACGGGTTGGAAAGGCTGCAAAGATCGTAGAGCTTATTCAGAAAAAGAAAGTTGAACCCAAAGTGCAGGAGCCTCCCAAGGAACCCACAACAGAGGAGTAGCCTCCAAGTGTAATGGAAATACCTCCCTCTCTCACAAACCACGTTTCTTCCTCTTTTCCCTTACAGGATAAAAGAGGAATCCCCCAGGGAGAGGGCAGGGAAGCACCTACTCAAACACTTTTTTTGCCGACTTCTTTAGGTACACCTAATTTTTTTAGACACTTTTCCCGCACCCTTAACCGGCAGGTTCTCCGAGAATGGATCCATCGTATGTTTCTGACTTGCCGAACAGCTTTGCCGGGTGGACAAGGGTATTCGATAATCGAGCAGTTTATAGCGCAGGCTCTTCCCCATCAGTATGTTTCCCGCTTAGGTTTTGCCCGACAATGGGTAGAAAAGGGTCTCCCTCTTACAAAAGAGGGATTACAAAAACTTTTTCTTATGATAGAAGGGGACTCCTCTGCCGATCCAATAGAGATGCCAGAGGCCGAGGATAGAGTAGTACTTGAGAATACAAAAGCCTCCGTGGATGGAAAGGAAGAAAAGAAGAGGGAGGATGTAACTATCTTAGAGGAGTTCAATAAAAAACAAACTAGCCGAGGGCAGTGGATTTTAATTCCCTTTCGATACTCCTTGGAGAAGCTATCGTTTGTAGCTTGCCTTCGGATTCATCTCTCCTCCTCTAACCGGTCCTGTGCAGCCTTTTCCGATAAAATCGTACTCTCTGTTCGACGAAACCACCCCAAGGCCAAAACCTGGTATTTTGCCTGGAATCCCCATTCCTCTCAGGCCAGCCTATCTCTATATCCCCCCTTAGATGAAGCCCCCCTTCCCACGGATCTTTTAGAAAGCTTGCGGAAGAAACTTCGAAAGATCGGTTTAAAGCTTGACGATAACAAAGATAAGGGCAGTATATTTGATGGGTTTGACGAACTGGAGAGTATATTTCAGAATATAGATGAACAGGTGTAAAGGCTAGAATGGCGAAAAAAGCTGTAGCGCTACAATACAAACCAGAAGATACGGCACCGACTATACTAGCAAAAGGAAAGGGCAGGATTGCAGAGCGAATTCTGTTAAAAGCAAGGGAAGCCGGGATTCCCATTGTAGAGGACGGGGAAATTCTCCCCCTTTTGTTCCAACAGAACATTGGAGAGTATATTCCTCCTTCTTGTTATGAGGCCATTGCGGAAATACTGCGTTTTGTATATTCGATAGAGCGGAAGAGGCTAGGGAATGAAAGTACTAAAAGTTAGTGAATTAAAACCAGGAAGCCGATATTCTAAAGCTATTTTCATCGACAAGGAAAATATTCTCGTACCTCCGAATGTTCCCTTAAAACAAAAAGAAATTGATCGTTTAATCCGTTGGGGAATAGAAACGGTATCTACCGAAGGGGATTTAATTACCGAACAGGCAGATGCAGCTAAACCCTCAACAATAACTATCGGGCAGTTATTAAAAGCTACTATAAATCAGGAGTTTGTAAAAATTTATGGTCACCTGTTAGAGGAAATGCAAAAAGTGCAAACAGCTCTCGCAGAACGTTCGCCCGTAGATACTTCCTCGATCGATCACATTGTAGATCTTGTTTTAAAAACCATAAAAGCTAAAAAGGAAGATTTTACCCGGTATATCTTTTTTGAGAATATCGGAGAGAGTACTTTTGCTCAAAATGCCCTTCATTGTACAGTTCTTTCCACCCTAATAGGGATACATATGGGGATTCTCCAACATAAGCTTGTCACTTTAGCTACAGGAGCGCTCTTACACGATGCGGGTATGTTGCGGATTCCTAAGAGCATTATAGAAAAACAGGGAAAGCTTGAACCGAAAGAGGCTCAGACTATTAAGGTTCATCCCATATATTCCTACACTATTATAAAAAAGGAGCTAAACTATTCGGACGAAATTGCCCTGGTAGCCCTTCAGCATCACGAGCGCTGGGATGGTAAAGGATATCCAAAAGGTGTTTCGGGAAAGCAGATTCACCTCCATGCCCGTATTGTGAGTGTGGCAGATGCTTATGAAGCCATGATCAGCAAACGGCCTTACCGGAATTCTATGATCGGATACCAGGCAATGAAATCTCTTTTAAGCGATAATGGCCGGCGTTTTGATCCGGATGTACTTAAGGTGTTTATCCAGAGCATGGGCATTTATCCTTTAGGAAGTATTGTACTTTTAAGTGATTCTAGTATCGGTAGTGTGGTGGAGACAAATTCCGAGTCGCCTTTGCGGCCAAAGGTAAAAGTCCTTATTGACAAACAAGGGGTTCCCTTAGAAGGGGGGAGTGGAGCGGTGTTAGATTTAGAGGCAGATAAATCTGTGTTTATTGTAAAAGCGGTGGATCCGACCTCTCTGGAGAAGTAAAGCACTATGAATACTGTTTCGTTGGGGCAACAAGGAGAAAAAGCAGCGGCTAGGTATCTCCAGCAAAATGGATATACGCTTTTAGAGCAAAATTTTCGTCTACCTTGGGGTGAAATCGATCTGATTGCAAAAGAGGGAGACGTTTTAGTATTTGTAGAAGTGAAATCCTGGCGAGTTCATACAGAAGACCAACTCGGGTACAGCATTAACCACTCCAAGAAAGGGAAATTAGTATCTTTAGCTAAAGAGTATCTCCGAGTGCACCCTGAGTATGCCGAAAATCCTGCTCGGTTTGATGTACTTTTTGTACAGGACGATCCTGGTAGAATTATTCACTATAAAGACGCCTTTACCGAGGGTAGATGAATCATGGTACGGGTGGCAAAACAAATCGATCCTAAACGGATTGAAGAATTAAAGAAAAAGATACATGATCGTAGATACCTAGATGCGGCTATTGCCCGTTTAGCTCAGACGTTAACGAACGAACTTATTCGGAGGGATCAACCAAGGGAGAGAGTACATGGGATCTAAAAATCGTCGTCGTCGAAAAGTCCAGAAGCAAGAAGGTATGGATATTCCCCTAATAAAACCTAACATTGAAGTCACCGTATGTCCCCTTTGCGGCAACCCTATACAGGAAGTATACCTCTCTCTGTTAGACCCGGATTTAAGGCAGGCGGTACACTTTGATTGCGCTTTAAGGAAGATCCGGGAAAAAGAACCGGTACAGAACCCGGAACTTGTGGTATACCTTGGGTCAGGAACCTTTGGAGTCCTAGATAGTCCACCAGGCACTGGGCATTTTTCTATCCGAAAGCGTATACCCTACGAAGATAAAGAAACCGCTTCCCATTGGCGAAAGCAAATTGCCTATTCTCTTTCATAAGGCTGTATCCAGCGCGATATTACTTCCCGGGCTAGTTGTTTAACACTACTCGGGAAGGGTTGTTCTAATATCAAGATTACATATTGAAACACCTCGGAGGGGTACGAAAGGAGGGTAAGAGGGTATGTTTCTCTTAGGTACAGCAGACATTCATATGCCAGAGTAGCCTCAGTTTTCGGTAACACAACCTTAGAGAAAAGATTTTCCAAAGCAGAAAAAATTGAAGGAGTTAAAGGTGCCTTTTGTTTACGTAAGGACCGTATGGCCTCCGCCAGTACCAGGGGCTCAGGATCTGTGCTGAGTACCTTCAGTAAAATTGATACAGCCTGATCGCCTCCTATAACTCCTAGTAATTCTACTCCTGCTTTGCGAACCTGGGGAAAGTTGGTAGGGGGGGTAGCAATCCTTCGCTCGATTACTCCCTCCTGGATTAACTGAGTCAGTATAAACAAGGAAGCCGGATCATGGGGTGAGACCTCTCCTTGTTTAAACCGCGTTGCAAGCGCTTCAATAACCTCCAATTTTAAGACAGGGTTAGGCAAAAGAGCTTGATGGTATAGAAGTTGATCTCTGGAAGATAAGGTAGGAGCCACCCAATCC
>JBDNDI010000350.1:0-2911 GCA_046719195.1 Spirochaetales bacterium
TGTATCATAGCCCGGTAATTCCCAAAGCCTATAAAAGTCTTTGTAGGAGATATCAAGTCTCAGTGAAAAAAAACTAAGGTAAAAACTATAAACTATGGGCCAATAGGTAAAAATGGTTAAGAGATGAAAGTTAGGGGCAATACACGCAAGGAACACTAACGCATCGCTTTGCTATCGCCCCTGTATCCAGAATGGGTTCTTTTGCGCAAAAAGTTTCACTCTAGTATGTTACAAAGTATGTTACAAGGGTTTTATGTTTAAACAAATGAAAAACCCAGAAATTTAAAAATTATCCACCGATTTTTAAGGGGAAGTAAACGGAGTGATGAATTTTCTTGATTTTTCTACTCATCAATAGTATGCTCTGGGCAATGCTTTGGCGTAAGGTAAGTTGGGGTGTATTTTTTCTATTTGCAACTCTAGCTTTATATGCTCACCCTCATATATTTATCAATTGTTCTATTGAGTTCGTCTGGGAAAAAGCCGATTTAAAAGGTTGCTACATTCAGTGGGAGTTCGACCGGTTTTTTAGTGCAGACATAATGCGAGGGTTCGATAACGATAAAAATGGAGTTTTCGATGCTGAAGAAACTCGAGCAGTGTTTCAGAATGCTTTTAGCAATTTAAAAAAATATAATTATTTTATCTTTATTCGACAGGGGAAACAACGCATAAGTCCTACCTCGGTAAGCCAATTTTCTGTATCTCAGAGACAAGGTCAGGTGATCTATCGGTTTTTCGTTGATCTTTCACGGTTTTCTAAGGGAGACTTGTTTCTAGCCGTTTACGATTATACGTTTTATTGTGAAGTACGGTACGACGAGAAATCTCCGGTAAAACTAACCTACGATCCGAACTTTATAAAACCGACATACTTGATACAGGAGAATCGGGAATATCCTGTGTACTACGACCCGTTAAGCCCGGCCAGCGATACCACGATTCATACTACATGGAGGAGGGGGCTTATGACTTTCTATCCGAAAGAAATTAAAATATCGTATGGCTCTTAATAAGCGATATTTGTATTCTATCCTATTCTTTTTCTGGCTCATCGCCCCTCATTCGGTAGATGCAAACCCCTTCCTCGGAACTGAGGCTACCGTAAAGGAGGAAGTACCCAAGCCCCTGTTTACGGTGAGAAAACCTCCACTCCCTTCCACCTTACTCCAGGGCTTATCCTATGCCACTGAAAGACTAGGAGATTTCCTATATCTAGTGGGCGAGAATCCTTCTTCCCTGGAGATAATCTCAATTTTGGGAATAGCCTTCCTTTATGGCATTCTCCACGCCTTAGGTCCGGGTCATAGAAAAGCTATTGTGTTTTCTCTGTATTTGAGTCGACAAGCCCCTGTTTGGGAACCTCCCTTTGTAGGAATGGCGCTTGCCTTTCTGCATGGAGCCACTTCCATTGCTGTGTATCTTTTGTTTCGTCACATTTCTGGGCTTTTATCCAGTATTGCAGAAACTGCTACATTCTATATGGAAGCCCTTACCTATTTTTTACTTATTGGAATTGGTATCTGGCTTCTTCTCCATACCCTTAAAGATTTACAGGCCCATCATCCTAATTCTGCTTTGAACACCCCGCAGGGGGACCGTTCTCCGCTTCCCTGTATATCCCACTCTGTTCCCAACCCTTCATTTACCTCCACTCCTACGCAAGCCCTTTCTCTGAGCGCCCTGCTACTTTCCGGCCTGTATCCTTGCCCCGGGGCTTTTTTAATTTTACTTCTTGCAGGAACTTTAAATCGAATGGGCCTTGGAATCCTTGCTGTAGCTAGTATGTCCGCAGGTTCGGGGCTTATTCTGATTTCCTTTGCCTATCTGGGCTGGCTAGGACGGGTAACTCTCTTCAAACGTTTCTTATACTCTCACCCTGCCTTTGAACATTTCCCTGCGTACCTCCAAATCGGTGGGTATATCCTGTTCCTATTGTTTTCTGTTTATCTGGCAATCCCGTATATGGGTGCGATTGTGGAGATGTTTCGTTAATTGTAGCCATTAGATAGTTCGAAAGTAGAAAATAGGTTTGCCGCTTACCTCAGTTTTCCTGTGGAAAAAGTCCTTACCCTTTAACCCAATACCCCATACCTTTTTGCTAGGCCCCCTTAAGATATGGCTTTGGAGGACGGAGCATCGGCATGGGGACGGGAGCGGCAAATCCGGACCTCTGGATTGACATTTTTGGCGTGGACACAGAACATGTGTACCAGCTCGAAATTATCCGCCGAGCTGAACTTGTCAACCCCTCCGAAACGGAACGGGCCTTCCAGTGGCTGATTCTTTATTTAAGAAACCGTTTACGCCCTTCTTCAGTCAACCGATGTGCTTCAAAGCGAGAGCTCCTATTCACCGATTGCAAAAGCCTTGTTTATGCCCACTTTTAGAGGTGCGACGATCCTGGTTTATTAAGCTTGCAGTCGCCATGTTCTGAAACACCCTACTCGCGAACGGCGGCGAGGAAGGCTAAGATCTCCTTCCGGTGAGACTTGGTGGTCAGTCCTCCTCGTTGTCCTAACATACTGGCGGGAAGTTCTTTAATATTAAGAAGACATCTTCGTCACGATTAAGGCTTTCTCTTTTCGGGCGGGCTCCTTTTCGAGCTATCGGTTCTCTTTCCCTAAGTGGAAGCTTTTGTTCTAAACATTCCTGTTGCTACTGGAAGACAGTTACTCTACATCTGCCCCAAACCCCAAAACGGGCGCTTTCTCCTGTTCCTATTTTAGACTGTTTCTGCTTTTGGTCCCAAAAGAGTTTATAGGGGAAAGTCTGAGGGAACGGAATCTTCGGGTGGTAAATCCTTCTCCTCATTCTTGTTTTTATGGTATGCTTGCAAAAGCATTCTTAGGATACCTGGTACCCCAGTTTTTTTTAACTAAACTGTAGAGATTTTTTTGAACGTTTACAC
>JBDNDI010000351.1:0-2900 GCA_046719195.1 Spirochaetales bacterium
CGGCTGGGGGTGGAGCAATACCTAAGTCTATTTTCGGTAATACAAAGAGCGTCCCATATAAAAAGAACGTGCCTATAAGAAATACCAAAACCTCTGCAGCTAGGGTTTTTTTTTGACTTTGTAAATATAGATGTATTTGGAGGATGGTAAGGATTAGAGAAACAACAACAAGCGTATTCCAGTGTTGAAAAAGAGGGATAGAAAAATACCAACCTGCTCCTTGGGGACTTTGGGCTAAAAGAATAGGAATTAGGAGAAGATTTAACAACAAAAAAAAGAAAACAAAGGTGGTAAAAAAGCGGATGACCGTCTTCCCTAGGGTTTTCACAATTCCATGGTAGCACGGGGCTTATGGGAATGCAACTTCTTATATGTACAATTTATACACAGATTATCCACAATATTCTCCTCAAGCAAAGAATAGACCAAGTTCTCAAACTAATACTTCTGATTTTCACTTTTCTGTTATTTATATATCAATTAATAAGTTATGTGCGATTTCTTATAAACTGTCTTACCGAACCTTCAATCTTTAGCCTTACCTTGGGAACCTAGAGGCCTATAAACATTTTATACACAACTTATCCACAATCCTAAATCCTCAATCTGTAAGAAGATAGTAACCTTTCCCGCGAACAGAAAGGATAGGATTGGTTTTGGTTCTGCCTGTTAAGGTTAGTAGACGCTTTAATTTTTTGCGAACCCTAGCTACACAAATGTCTAGTCTACGCGAACTGATGCTAGAAGCGGATGTAGGAAATCCTGCTTCTATCTGTTTTCGGGAAATTATTTTTCCTTTTGCTTGCCCTAGGGTGCGTAAAAGGTGGAACTCCCCGTTTGTTAAGGGTAAGGAATAGGAACCTGCTTGTATCTTATCTCTGTGGAGGTGCAGCATAACACCTTGTATACGAAACCGGTATTTCGTCGATACCCGAAGGGCTCGCAAGCAAAGTTCTAGGGGTTGCCACGGCTCTAATAAAAAATCAAAGCATCCTTCTAAATAAGGAAACGGGATCTTTTCTAAGGGCCCATAAATGAGGACAGGTAGTTTGTACATTAGTGATGGCGCTTTTTCCAATTCTTTTACAGGAAGTACAAGAAGATCGTAGGGGTAAAGAGCAGGGGGTATTTTAGAATAAAAGAAAAAGGTTAGAAGAGGAAACTTCTCCCCGGCTGTAGAAGTCAGGATGTTTTCTATGTGGGAATTGGCAGAAACGACTAGAACATTTATATGATTAGGCGACTTAGCTTTTTTCTTCAAGGAGTTTACGTTTTAGATCTGCTAACAGTTTATCCGCAGTGTCTTGTTGCGAGGCAAGTTCTAGCTGTCTAAATTGGTTTTCTAAGCTAGAGCCCGAAAAACTCGACTCCAATTCATTCAATGCATCTACCTCTGCTTCCAATTGCTCTACTTTAGCAGCCATTCGGTTGAAAGCTTCGAAGGCGGAAGTATCGTTAATAGTGCCCAGGGTTTCCTGCATGCGTTTTGCAGCCTCAGCTCGTTTTGCCCGGGCAATAAGGATGTTCTTTTGCCGTTGAGCTTCTTCTACTTTTTTTTGCAGGTCCCGTAATGAATGTTTGAGGGCTTCGACAGAATTGTGCTGAGCTACTAACAGGTTTTTATGCTGGAGAATCATTCCATCTATTTCTTGTTTGCGAAGAAGCGCCTCTTTGGCTAGGTCGTCCCTTTGTTCTCGGACGGCTAGAACCGCTTTTCGTTCCCATTCGTTTGACTGTTCTACATAGGCATTGAGTTGCCGTTCTAGCCGTTTTTCATCGGCAATAGCTGCGGCCACATTTTTTTTTACCTCTAATAGCTGTTTGTTCATATCTAAGATGAGCTGATTTAACATTTTTTCTGGTTGTTCAGCTTTTGAGAGGAGAAAATTAAAATGAGCCGATAAAACTCGTTTAAACCGTTGGAACAGCCCCATAGTAGGGTTACCCTAGAAAAACTTGTCCGTTATTATCTATTGCAAGAATTGTCTTACATTCGGAACAGCGGAAACGTCCGGGTTTAACAGCTTTTAATTTCTTGCCACAAATAGGGCATTTGAAGATCTTGGGGAAAATTTCTGATTCGACTTTTGTGCCCCCCTTGGCAAAGAAGTCTACAGCTTCGTCTAAATTGTCTTTGATATTAAAGAATTGAGAAAAGCCTAAAAGTTGGAAAACCTCGTACACTTTGGGTTGGATTTCAAGAAGTACTAGATCTCCCCCCCTAGGTTTTACTGCTTTTAAGAAGGCAGTAAAGGAACCAATTCCGGTGCTAGAAACATAGTTGAGACCCCCACAGTGGAAAATAAGCCGGATAAATCCCGATTCTATAGCCCGGTTAACCCGTTTCTGGAAGAAGTTAGAATTATAAGTGTCAATGTATCCGGTTAAATAAAGGATAAGACACCCATCTACCGTATCTACTTTCTGCAGCCGAATTTTTAAACTTTCGTCTTTTTCTTCGTCAAATCCGGGTACTATATCGTTATTGTTCATGGCACCCCTTCAATTACTTTCTATCTTTTCCTCTAATAGTATCTATCGACGTATATTTTGTCAAATATAAATATCATTGACTTTTACATATTAGAATAGATAATAGAGGAATGAAAAGAGGGTATTTTTTAAAGAGCGTAGGGGTTTTGCTCCTTCTTTTACTAGGAGCTGCCGGGGTGTCTGGAGAAAGAGTAGACGAGGTTTCTCGCCGAGCATCTGCTTTAAACCGGTTGATAGACTTTGAGTTAGATTTAAAAGGGTTAATCCGGCTTGTAAGAGATAAGGCGTTTAATCCTGCTTCTTTAAACAAGTTTGTATGGGTCGATGGAGCTGTAGCAGACATAACTATCCTAGAAGCAACAAAAGAGCAATTGTTAGTGGAGGTATCGATAATCCAGGGCGAATGG